>NZ_RZSJ01000041.1:0-19076 GCF_003998025.1 Mesorhizobium sp. M8A.F.Ca.ET.021.01.1.1 | reverse complement strand
GTTGTCGTCCGCGTAGCCAACCGGGAGATTAAGACGCTCCGCCTTCCGGATCAGTCGCCGGGTTTTTATCTCCGCAATCTGTTCATAATATAATAACGTTTCCCAATAATGTCGGTACTCGGCCTTTTCCCGCTCCGCAGGCGTGCAAGCATTTGTCAGGTCGATGTTATAGGCGTGGTCGAGCGTCCTGATGGTTAGCCGGTACGCCGTGACCTCCAATAAATCTTTGATTTCTAATAATATCGTCATACGACATCCCCGAGCCATCGTGTCCAAAAAAAGAACGCTACAACCTCCTATGACGTTCGGTCCATTCCACTACTTGGATGAAATTAGAAGGCAAAAGAACTAGATAGCGAGTAACATCAGGACGATCTGGTTCTCGAAAAGCTCCGGCTCGCCAAAAGCCGCCACGAACCGGCGATAGCAAAGACAAAGTGGTCTCGCCAGCAAGGCCGGTTAAATCAAGAAGGTATCGGCGAAGCGGAAGACGAAAACCAACTTCAAGTAACAGCCGTTGCTTAAGAGCGCATTTTTCCCTTACCGGCCAACGACCGGACAATCCTGACATCGGCGCTACACTGGCACCACCGATAGGATTAATTGCGCATTACCTAATGTCCCCTGTAAATTGACCGGTGCGGGTGCGTACTTAAGCCCGCCGCAGTGGCCGGTGCGGTCCTCACGTCCCCGGAGGGCTGCCCGCCGCACCGGCCATTTTGCCTACGCTTTGGTTAGCGGCGACGTTCGCTTTGGCCTCGATGCGCTGGGCCGCCAGCGCCCAGCCCCTGAGCGGCGACTGTTGGTCTTGGTCCAGGTCTCATCAATGAAGACCCGTCGCGTGGATCGATCCGGCCCCGATATTTCATCCACTGCAGCCGCCGTCGTGCGACATCGGGGCGATCCTGTCCGTTGGCGATCAGCGTCTTTTTTGTGAGTGAGCTTCTCGGCATGCACGAACTCCCATACCAATCGGTAGTCGACCTTCAGACCGGCTCGGCCACAAGGCCGCGCAAGGTGAAGCCCGGTCGTGAAAGCGCTCGATCAAGCTGTTGGGCCACACTCCCGAGAGTTTCTTCGGTTTGTAGCCGCGGACCTGGCGAGGCGCCGCACTGCCAGTCTCTTCGACACGCTATTAGCCACGCTATGGCCCCGCTGTAGCTGACGCCAAAGCGCGCCGTGGCGGCGCCGCGACAGCCCTTCCATCTTGACCGCGGCAACAACCCGCCCGCGAAAATCCATCGAATATCCTGCCATCCCGACTGGCCTCCTCCAGTATGAATGTTGAATCAGAGCAAAGGTGATTTGCGAATCTCACGACTCCATCCCGCTCTAGCAAGAGAGTCCGGGGCACCGAAGCACATACCCGCGAGGAAGCGCCAGTTGCGGTTGAGACCAGAACTAAGCTTGATGTCAGCTCGAAATGTAAGACCGATCAAATCCGGCCGTTTTTATAAGTTCCGCGTGGTCATGCAACTCGACCACACCATTGCGGAATGAAGCCAGTCCACTTTCCCGCAAATCCTTCAACACGCGACTTACATGCACAGCCGAAAGCCCCAACGCGTCGGCCATCTCGGCTTGGGTCAGCGGGCATTCAAAGCGGTCCGGATAACTCGTTGGCGATCGATGTGCCCGGCAGCCCAGTTCGAGAAGAAGATGCGCCGTGCGTTCGACAGGTCCCCGTCTGCTGACTCCTGCCAGATGTTCCGCAACCCTTGCGTACCGCCTTACCTCAGCCAGCAGGATAGCCTCGCAAATGGACTGCGGGTAGCGCGAAAAACAAGTATGGACAGGACCGGTCAGCTCGATCGCGGTTACATCGGAGAGCGCAGTTGCCGTCTCGCCCCCTTCGCCGGAGAACTCGATCAAGGCAATTTCGTGAGGAAGCGCGAAATCAACGATGAGACGCGAGCCATTCCGCAACGTTTTGCCGAATGCCGCCCAACCCGCAGTCATAACCAGGATGGAGGATTTGGCCTGATGCTCGCGTGCAATCGTGGTGTTCGCCGGATAGAGGCGGCGCAAAGCCCCCGGCAATACTGAGATTGTCCTTTCCCAACTCGCGTCGGCAAGCGCGGGTCGCCTCTCCAATTCAAGAGCCTGCTTTGATAAGCCCATTTGTCTTGATTACCCCACTCCGCGATCGTCCCTCCGATCAATCTGCAGCTTCAACCCATTAATTACACAAACGTTCCGCCTATCTTTTCATCCAAACGGCGTCGCGGCCTACCGCCATGGGATGCTACCCTACCACCTTGGGGGTACTTGCACCATGCAGAAGGTTCTCAGCCCACTTTACTGCATGGGCTTCAGCAAGTTCCCGTGGCCTGCCGGCATCCAACGCCGGCAGTCGAACTTGTCCTTTGGCTGCTGCGCGCCGGCGGACCATCACGGCTACTTTCACGTCCCTTCTTTGGTTGAAAACCCTCGTCAAGCAGAGCTGCTCAACTTGAAAGCAGCCGCGTTCGATGCCCTTCAGAAAGCACGTCGGGTCCTGCTGGTCGCGTTGATGCCGGAAGCGCGGATCCCACTGGCGGATCGGGCGGTTGCAACTCTTGCCAAGGCGGACTGGGGATCGCCTGCGCCGTGCTTCCGGGACTCTCCGTTGCACCTGCTGTAACGACTTGCTCCATTGTGCTGGCTGCCGGTTTTCGGCGCGGGTAAAGCCGCGAGGGACGCCTGGCATTGTAAGTCTGCCGTCTTTCCTCGGCAACTTCCAGGTCATCGATTGCGGATATGACCGATGCAAGACGATCCTCGATTTGGCTAAGACGCCTGCGGGTGGAAAACAGGGCGACTGAAACCAGCAAACTGTAGGCAAGTACGACAATGACTGCTCCTACGGGAGTTTCGATGCCGAACACAATTAAAGTACCAGCCCCAATAAAAACGGCAGGAGCTCCATAGCCCAGCAACCTGTCTTTCTTCATAGGAAGCATCAACGGCCAGGTTGCGGACAGCATAAGAATGGCTGCCGGTCTGTTGATCACCCAATCTAAAAACCCCGGAACGATTTCGCTGAGAATATCCATATCAACCTCAAGCAAGACACGGCCGGCTGCTTTGTTGTCGTCAGGAAGTGCAGGCTCTCCTGCGCGCCCTGGACGCTGCGGCGCCTTAGACCTTGCGGAAGCGCGATCTATGGTCCCGGCGACATCCTAAAGGTCTGGAAGGCTTGTCGGGTAGACCAGATCAACCTTTAGCCGATTTACTACTCAATAATGGTAATGGCGGGGATATCCGCGAAGCTGTTATGTTTCCAACTGACCGGCGACGCGATCGCTCGGTGGGCGGGAAAAGAGCGACTGCACATGCCGGATGGCGGGACGCGAACCCTTACATTTCACGCGCTCTGAGCGCTTACACGCAACTGCCCGAACTACTTTGAAGTGAAGCAAATTCAGCCGACGCTGGAGGGGCGGGAGTTGTGCTGTTGATTGCAAGGATTCGGAAATGGCAAGTTCAATTGACAGTCCGACCATGACCAGAGAATTACTGCCGCTCGACGTGCGGGAGATTCTTGATTTCTTTCTCCGCCGCTGGAAGCTGGTGTGCAGCATTGCTGCGCTCACCTTCGCCGCATTTGTCGCCGCCGCCTATCTCCTTCCACCATCCTACACGGGCGTCGCACAAGTGTTACTTGACGCCCCGATAGACTATATGACTCCGCAGGATTATTCGAATTCTGATTTTGCCGACAATTCAACATTTATCGAAAGTCAGATTGCGGTCCTGAGATCCACCTCGCTCCTTCAGAAGGTGGTCGACAGTGAAAAGCTGACGGAAGACCCAAAGATCGGACCGGGGGCATTAATATGGCTACAGAACGCCCTTGGAGTTTCGCGCGTTGGATTGGCGGATGTTATCGAGATCTCGGTGACCGCCTATGACCCGGGGAAAGCAGCATCGCTGGCGAACGCAATCTCCCAGGCCTACCTCGCTGATCGAGTAAGGTCCCGCTACGAAGGGGCCAAGAAAGCGTCCACATGGCTCAGCGAGCGGGCCACATCTCTGCGAGCGGAATTGAGCCTTTCGGAACAAGCCGTCCAGAAGTTTCGGATCGATCACAATCTATTGGCGACGCCAGCAGGCAGTTTGACTGACCAGCAGCTGTCTGAATTGAATGTCGCATTAATTACTGCACGCGCCGAATTGTCGGAGAAACGGGCGCAATATCAACAAGTTGACAAATTGCTGACCAGCGGAGGCGACATCCAGTCGATGCCGGACGTCTTGCAGTCCGTAGTTATCAGCGCGCTTCGGGCCCAGATCGCTGGAGTGACACGGCGGGAAGCCGACCTCAAATTGAAATACGGCGATCGGCATCCGGATGTCCTGGCGGCGCAAGCCGAGCGCCGCGACATCGAGGGGCAGATTACCGCCGAAGTCCAGCGTCTCATCGGCAATCTGAAGAATGAAGTGGACGCTGCCGAGGCCCGGGAAGCTTCTCTCAGCCGAGCCTTGAATTCGGTATCCAACCGATCCGAAGTCGAAGGTCAGGTTGGCGTTCAGTTGCGCGACCTAGAAAGGATTGCCGCCGCGAACAAGGAGCTGTTTGAGACATTCCTTTCACGCGCCAAGCTCACCGAGGAGAAGTCTACCCTGCTGAACAGCGGCGTACGCGTGATAACCGATGCGGTTGTTCCGGGTTCGCCAAGCTTTCCAAACAGGCCTCTATTCGCGGCGTTGGGACTTGTGCTCGGCTTCTTCGTCGGGGGGGCAGGGGCAGTTCTTCGTGAACTTTTCGCTTCCGGCTTCATGGCAAAGAAGCAGATAGAGGAAGAGCTGTCCGTTCCGGTTCTTGCATCCATCCCACGGATGGCGGGCTGGTCGAGAGACGCCCATTCCCAAGCCCAACCTGTGGCCTATCTCGAGCGCAGACCACTATCCAGGTTTAGCGAAGCCGTGCGGCGGCTCCGCCTGGGCATCGATGCGACGCCCGAACAGGCCCGCTTGCCGCGCCTTATGCTGGTGACATCGGCGATGCCCGGCGAAGGAAAGACAACCTTGGTATTGAGCTTGGCCTGCTCCGCAGCGGCCGACGGCGAACGGGTTCTGGTCGTCGATGCGGACTTGCGGCTTTCGGCCACCACGGCCTTCTTCGGCATGGTAGACAAGGTCGGGCTGGTCGACCTTCTGACATTGCCGGTCAAGGCAGCAAACGCAATTCATCGGGACGAACGCTCGGGGATATCCCTACTCCCTGCCGGCGCAAGGACCCGGAACCCGCCTGCCCTTCTTGCTTCGGCCCGGATGCGCTCGGTTTTCGAAGAGCTTCGCGGAAAGTTCGACACGGTGATCATTGACGCACCACCTGTTGGAGCCGCGGCCGACGCCACGATCCTGGCGCGGTATGTCGACAAGGTCCTCTTTGTCGTGAAGTGGCGCGAAACTTCGCGCGAGGCCGTTGCAGAAGGGATTCGCCACCTTGGCGGTCGGTCGAAGATTGCCGGCATCGCCTTGACAATGGTGGACGAACCAAAGTTGCCAAAATATGGCCGCTACACGTCCATCGAAAGTAGTGTTTCTGACAGTTACTATCTCAACTAGAGAAATATTTCGCCATGCAGCACGCTGAATTATACCAGGATCGCTTCCCGGTAGGAAAAACTTACGGCGGGGACCCTACGCGTTGGTACGTGATCCAGACGCACCAACATTCCGAGAGCTTGGCGGAGCGGCACCTGCTATCGCAGAACTTCCGAACATACCTGCCCAAGCGAAGGCGAACCGTTCGCCACGCTCGCATTGTCAGAAACGTCGCAAGTGCGTATTTCGACTGCTATCTGTTCGTCTCGCTGGCTGCTCAGCAGAGTTGGTACCCGATCAACTCGACCGTCGGCGTGCGAAAACTTGTCATGAGCAAAGGAATGCCGGTCCCGGCACCATACGGTGTGATCGAGTCCTTGATAGCCGCAACCGACGAGGACGGAATTTTGCACCCCGATATCTTATTGAGGCCAGGTCAAAGAGTTAGAGTCATAGACGGGCCGTTTTCGGAGCAGCTTGGCGTTCTTGATCACGTCGGAAGTGCTGGAGCGGTAAAAATTCTTCTTGATATAATGAACCGTTCTATTCAAATCACGATCGACCGAGATAAACTTTCGATTATATCCTGAATTCTATCCGTTATTTCTCGTATAATATATTTTGCTCGGACGATGCCGAAACTATCCGGCGAAGGAAGGATGAGTTGGCCACCCAATTCACCCTCGATGCGGCAGCTTGCAAGGCGACGTCCGAGGCTGCAGCCCGGCATCGAAAACATCGGGGGCTGCGTCTCAACGAAATCAGCGCCAATAGGCTGCCGATACGATGACCGGCGACGATGAGCGAATGACGCTCGACGCGATCAACCAGGGGAACCCCTTGCAACCTTCACGTAAATCCAAACCCGGAAGCTACTGTCCGGCGGATCCTGGAGAGCCTAGGGACGGCCTGCAGCCGCAACAATATCGGCGCTGGGTTCCAAAAGCCAAGGCAAGCATGGTGGTCGAAGCGTTGACGCCGGGGGTGAACGTTCCAGCGCCAGCCAGGCCGGTTGGGGCGAGCCCGTCGATCAACAAAGCAGATGTCGGTGTTTCTCAAACCGACGCAAGCGCCGCCTTGCTGCCCCTCGAAACAGTCCCGGCCCTTCCGACCGCCACCGAACTGTTTCGAGCATTCAATGAGAGCGGCCTGAAGTACGGAATAATTCAGGATCTCGCGTCCCTGCAAAGCGGACTTGCGGGCCGCGACGATCTGGATCTCCTTTTGGACAAGCACGACTACCCGGTCTTCTGTTCGATCGTGAGCAAGCTGCACGGTTGTCGCGGCGTCAGCCTGTCTTGCTACGACAATGTCTGTGCCGGCCGGGAGGACTGGTTCCTGCCTGACTTTCCAAATGGCCGCTATCTCCATCTCGACATGCATATCGGGATCCGTGTCGGCTGGGAATTCCGCAAGCGATATCCGGTATTCGACTATGCGGCGATTACACGATGGGAGTCAATTTGTGTGGATGGGGTGTCTATTCCGGTCGTCTCCCCCGAGGACGAGATTCGAATAGCCATTGCCCGCTTCGCCTTCCGGACCTGGGCATTGCCTTGGCGACAGTGGATCACCGTTGGTGGTGATTGGAGGGACCAGTTTGCGCGCCCGCCACTGCCGTCAGGCCAGCAAGGCCTGGATGTCGCGGAATACACGCTTGGCGGCAGCAGACTGGCGAGCTGCAGGTTTCTGCAAAGCGTCGACGGTTTGATGGCAAACCGCAGGGATCTTGCCAGGCTCCGGCGTTCAATCCGTGAAGCCTGCGGTTTTGCAGGAGGTTACGGGATCGCCGATGCCGTTGTTCACCTGGCCCGCAAGACCTCATATCTGGCGTTGAGGGTCCTTCAGCGCCTGATGCCCGGCACATTCCCACCAAAGAGACGGCCTGCGGCTGGTGGCTTTGTAGTGGCGCTCGTCGGTCCTGATGGCATGGGAAAGAGCACTCAAGCTGATCGGCTGACACGGATATTTCGATGGAAATTCGGGTGTGCGCAAGCCTATGTCGGAATCGGAGACGGCAATGGGTGGTGGCTCCGCAAGGCGTTGCAGACTCTGGTTTTTCCCTACAGACGCCGCCTAAAGTCGTTGGCCCAGCACGATGGTGGCAACAGCTCCGTCAGCCGAAATTGGTCGAAGGGAGGACTCGCCGCTACCGCGCTGGCATTCTGGGCAGTTTTGATCGCGTTTGAGCGATACGCTGTCGTGAAACGTGCGCATCGATGGGCTACGCGCGGCCTGATCGTCATTTGTGACAGGTGGCCGCAGGCGCTGCGTAGCGGATATCTGGACGGGCCGACCATCCCACCGCACCTCTTCTCCGTCCCAGGCCTGTCAGTTCTCGCTCGCCTCGAGCAAAGGCTCTATCAAAAGATGGCGCAATGCCGGCCACACCTCACTTTGCACCTGGTTTCAGATTTTGCCGTCTCCGAGCAGCGAAAGCCGGGAGAAATCAGGAAAGAAGCCTTCGACGCGCGGCTATCGCTGATGGCGGAGTTGCGAGCCAAGGATAAGAACATCCGAACCGTTGACGCAAGCGCTGGCATCGAGGCGGTCGGACGGGAACTGTTCAGGCATATCTGGCTGTCTTTGTGAGAGGCAGGGCGGGCAGCTCATCGGCCAGTATCCAAACAGACCCCGATGCGCGGCCTTCCGCCATCGCGAAACGACAGGTGTTCCCTGCGAGGCGTGGGAAAGCCGCCGAACGCTCGCGCTCGATAGCGGCGCGCCGATAGAGCCTGTTTCATCCCACGATCGGCACGGGGCTCTGACTTGAACGAGTGAATATGGCTCCGTTTTGGGGCGAGCACCTGTCCCCCGGCCAACAACAGCACGCAATGACGGAGGTTGCCATGTCCGAAACCATACGCAGGACCGGCAGTTGCCTGTGCGGCGGCGTGCAGTTCTCGGTCCGCGGTCCGCCGCTCCGCATTGGTCTTTGCCATTGCAAGGATTGCCGCAAGGCCGGCGGCTCGACCTATTCGGCATTTGCCATCTGGCCGCGCGAGGCCTTCGAAAAGACGGGCCTCGTCAGCTCCTACGGCACGCGCAGCTTCTGCCAGACCTGCGGCGGCCGCGTCGCCCGGGTCGACGACAATGAGGCTGAGGTGATGATCGGCAGCCTCGACGTCGTGCCGACCGATCTCGTGCCCGAATATGAATTGTGGACCTCAAGACGCGAGACCTGGCTCCATGCCTTGCCCGGCGCCGAACAGTTCAAGCATGACCGGCCAGCGGCGAACAGCGCAGAAGTGCCGGCGCCGCGGTCGCTGTCGGACGTCGATGCGGCCGCGTGAAATTCGATTTTGCGCTCGAATGCGCCGCCCTGGATTTCATGTCCCCTAAGGTATTGGCAAATGAAAATCCTCCATGTGCTCACCCGACTTCTTCGGGGAGGTTCCGAAGAGAACACATTGGCCTGCTGTCTCGCTCAGGCGCGGCACGGCCACGAAGTGCGTTTGGTTCACGGCGAGGAGTACGATCCGAATTTGCGGATGTCAGTTGCCGAAGCCGTTCGGGTTGAGACTCTTGAGCGGCTCATCAACTCGATTTCGCCATCCCGTGACATTTCTGCATTTGGCCAACTCACGCGCCTTATGCGCGACTGGCGGCCTGACATCGTGCACACCCATCAAAGCAAGGCCGGCATCGTCGGCCGCCTCGCTGCAAGGGAAGCCAATATCCCCTGCATCATACATGGCGTGCACATTTTGCCCTTCGTGCATGTGGGCAATGCGCAGAGGCTGATGTACCTGGCTGCCGAACGCTTGGCCGCGAAGTGTACACAGGCTTTCATCGATGTCAGCCAGGCTATGCGTGACATTTGCATCGCCAATCATTTGGGTAGCGCCGATCAGCACCACGTCGTCCACTCCGGCTTCGATCTGAAGCGCTTCGCGAACGCGCAATGGCCACAGCAATCGCATCTGCTCCTGGGGACGGCTGTCGGAGAGCCTAAGCCACCGGTGATCCTGATGCTGGCCGCGCTGGAACCGCGAAAACGCCATATAGAGTTCATTGAAGCATTTGGGCAGGTCGTCGACCGAGTTCCGAACGTGCGGCTGCTCTTGGCCGGCGAGGGGCCGGCGCGATCCGCTATTGAGTCGGCGATTGCACGATCCCCGTACGCAAACAACGTTCGCATGATCGGCTACCATAGCGAGCCCGAGCGACTGATCAGTCTGGCGGACGTGTGTGTGCTGACCTCGATGCGAGAAGGACTGCCTCGCGTCATGATGCAGTACCTGGCGGGCGGTCGAGCCAGTGTGGTCTCGCATCTGCCGGGAGTGGAAGAGGTTGTAAAGCATGGCGTGAATGGAATTGTGACGCCGGCAGAAGACGTTGGCGCCGCGGCGGCGGCGATCGCCGACCTTCTCCAAAATGAACACTACCGCGCTCGATTGGCTGAGAGCGCGAAACTCACCGACCTGGCATCCTGGGGGTTGGATACAATGTGCGATAGGGTCGAGCTGATCTATCAATCCGCTCTCGAGTCAACCCTTTCAGCAGGAAGGCCAAACGACCCGCGAATTCGCGACGGCCTCGCCAAGCAACCTTTAGGACTGCCCGGATTTTGATCCCTTTTCTCCTTCGACGGAGTCCGGATTTTCAAGGCTTACTGCTCGAACCCTACCTTGCTGTCACGCTCCGTCCGACGAATGTCGATTGGTCCTGACCGCAGGCAAGACAACGGAGTACGACGATGCGTTTGCGTGCAGACCAGCACTTTCCTTCCGGGCCTTCGCTAATGGAGGATTGGGTCCGACGGCTTTTTCCGGCCAGCCGCACGCTCGCAATGATTGGCGGTCTGGCCATTGCCATTGTTCTGCTCACCGCAGATGCATCCCGTGCGGACGGCTATACGTTCGACACCGGTGACGTCCTGCGTGTATCCGTGATTGGCGAGCCATCCTATCCGCTGGAAGTCGTGGTCGATGATCGCGGTTCGATATCGCTTCCCATGTTGGGCGATGTTCAGGCGCGCGGCCTCACCAGCGTTGTCCTTTCGAAGGCCATTCAGCGTGCATTTCAGGAGCAGAAGCTCATCCTCGATCCTTTCGTGAAAGTGGAGATCGGTCAGTACCGGCCATTCTTTATTTCCGGAACGGTGGCTCATCCCGGATCGTACCCGTTTCAACCCGGAATAACGGTTCGTCATGCACTGGCTATAGCAGGTGGCTTTCGGGCTACCGCCGTGGGAAACACGGAGCCGGCCTTGCAAATAGCTGATCTGCGCAGCGCGCGGGCAGGTCTGGCGATCGAGGAATATCGCCTAAAGGTTCGGCTCGCCCGGCTCCAGGCGGAAAGCCGCCAGGACAAATCTTTCGTTGCTCCGCCCGATCCGCCTGTCGAGTTTGGCGGACACTTGATTGACGACATCGTAGCGTCTGAACAGGCGCAGTTGGACGCCCGCCTCGCCGCATATCGGGACGACATTTCCTACCTTGATGTCTCGTTGGAGCGGGCCAGGAAGGAAGCGGATATGGTCGCTGCCACTCGAAAGGAACGAGAAAAGACCGCGGACATTCAACTCGAGGAACTGCAGTCTGCCCGGTCATTGCGGGAAAAAGGCCTGGTCACCAATTCGAATGTCATGACGGCCGAACGAGCACATACCAGCTATCGCGCCGAACTTTCGCAGACCGAGCTGCAGCAGGAGCAGGCGCAGCAGGCGATGCTGACCGCTGAAAGCGAGCTTCGAAAAAAGAAGCAGAGTTATGAAATGGACTTGATCTCGCAGACCCAAGACACGCAGGTCGAGCTGGGGAAAATTCAAAGCCAAATAAGGTATGTCGCCGACAAGCTTCTCTTTATATTTACATATGGCGAACAGCGGACCTTCGACGACTTGCAAGGCTCCGTGAAGATCTCGATCTTCAGGCGCGACCGGAAAGTCGCCCACGACATCATCGCCAATGAAAATACGGAAGTTCTAGCTGGCGATGTCATCGAGGTTTCGATCGCGGCCAACAAAGGGTTCTACGCGCCGGACACTTCCGGAACAATGGGGAGCCCAAATGCGGAGGGCCTCCAGCCAAGCATTGTCGGCCAATAGCACGAATATGCCCACTTCCTCGAGCAAAGCTTTGCTTCAGGGCCGCGATCGTTGCTTCGCAACGCTCTTGGGTTCGTTGTGCCTTGAACGGCCTGAGATAGTCCGACCTTGGCACCTCAGGGGTTTGACATGAGCCTTGGGCCAGCACTGACAGTGGTGGGAAATCGCTTCCGCCGGGCGAATTCCCACGCCAAAGCGGAGCAGAGGCGGCTCAATCTCCTCCGTGCAACGGCGCGCCGCAAGACGACGGTGCGTTACGCCCCGCGCCACCGCGCCATCATCCGATCGCGCATTCCAGGTGCAATCCTGCTCCTCCTCGCTCTTGCGCTTGCGGGAGCTGCATTTCTGCGGCGCCACGTTGACCTCGGCCGCAACTGGCTGCCGCGACCGTGGACCGATTTCGTGGTGGACCGGGGATACTTCTCCGATCCACTGGTCTTGCTGGCTGGTCCAGACGCTCTTCCGGTTTGGCTGGCGTTCGCGGCGGTGGGCTTGCTGCTGCTCGCAGCCGCCCGCAAGGCAAGGCGAAGGGGCGGCTTGCCAAGCGCGTCCACGAACGCCGGCGCCAGCCCCTCGGCAAGAGACATCCAGCCGGCGCCCGGTTCGGAACTGGCCTGTGCGTTGCGTTCCTGCAAGGCAGCATTCGCGGGAGTCGCGGTTTTTAGCGGCGTGAGCAACATCCTCATGCTGACCGGAGCGATGTTCATGTTGCAGGTCTACGATCGCGTACTGCCAAGCCGCAGCGTTCCGACTCTGGTAGCCATGGCGATATTGGCCGGCGTTCTGTTTGTCGGGCAGGCGGTCATCGATCTCGTGCGCAGCCGCATCATGACCAGGATCGGTGGAGAACTGGACGAAACGGTCGGGGGGCGCGTATTCACAGCCGTGTCGAGGCTGCCCTTGTACATCGGCCACCAGGGCGATGGGCTGCAGCCGCAACGCGATCTCGACAACATCCGCGTGTTTCTGTCGAGCCCGGGGCCAAGCACACTCTTCGACTTTCCGTGGATGCCCTTTTATCTGGCAATCATATGGAGCCTTCATCCGACCCTCGGAATTGCGGCGATTTGCGGTGCAATCGTGTTGGTGGCGCTGACGGCGGCGACCGAGGTCTTCACGCGCAAACCAATGGGCGCCGCGGTTTCGACGGGCGTGAAGCGCAACGGCTTAGCCGAAGCCAGTCGCCGCAACGCGGAGGTTCTCGCGGCAATGGGAATGGGCAGCCGCCTACACGACCATTGGCGGGAGGCGAGCCGCGAATATCTCACGCAACAGCAGCATGTCAGCGATATCGTAGGCGGCTTCGGCAGCTTCGCCCGCGCCTTGCGGCTGATGCTCCAGTCGGCAATGCTTGGTATAGGGGCCTGGCTGGTGATCCAAGGCGAGGCGACGTCCGGGATCATCATCGCCGGCTCCATCCTCGCGGGCCGTGCGCTTGCGCCTGTCGATCTTGCCATCGCCCATTGGCGCAGCTTCGTGGCCGCACGCCAGAGCTGGAGCAGGCTGAGCCAGTTGCTCGCCCGATTGCCGCAAGACGCTCAGCCGATGGCACTTCCGGTGCCCGGTTCGAACTTGACGATTGAGAACATCACGATCGGTGCACCAGGCGTGCAACGGGTCATCGTGCGAGGCGTGGACTTCAGCCTGGACGCGGGCTCGGTGCTTGGCATCATCGGACCAAGTGGCTCCGGCAAATCCAGCCTGGCTCGTGGGCTGGTCGGCGCATGGCGACCGCTAGCGGGGCGTATCAAGCTTGATGGTGCCGCGCTCGATCAGTGGTCGTCGGAGCGTCTTGGCCGCCACATAGGTTACCTTCCGCAGGACGTCGAACTGTTCGCGGGAACGGTTGCCGCCAACATCGCCCGCTTCGATCCTGGATCGGACCCGCGGGCCATTGTCGCCGCCGCCCGCGCGGCGGGCGTCCATGAGCTAATCATCGGTTTTCCGAATGGCTACGA
The DNA here is from genome assembly GCF_003998025.1 of Mesorhizobium sp. M8A.F.Ca.ET.021.01.1.1. Classification (NCBI taxonomy): domain Bacteria; kingdom Pseudomonadati; phylum Pseudomonadota; class Alphaproteobacteria; order Hyphomicrobiales; family Phyllobacteriaceae; genus Mesorhizobium; species Mesorhizobium sp. M8A.F.Ca.ET.021.01.1.1. Next base: position 5,534 of record NZ_RZSJ01000041.1, on the reverse strand, counting down.
GACTCAGATCGGAGAGGGCGGGACCGCGCTCTCAGCCGGGCAGCGCCAGCGCGTTGCCTTGGCACGGGCACTCTATGGAAATCCGTTCATGGTCGTCCTCGACGAGCCCAACTCCAATCTCGACATGGAAGGCGAAAGGGCGCTCGCCGAGGCGATCCTCGCAATCAAGGCGCGCCGCGGCATCGTGGCGATCGTCGCGCACCGTCCGAACATTCTCACCACTGTGGATTTCGTGCTGATGATGAAGGAAGGGCGGATGCACATGTTTGGAACGAAGCAGTCCGTTCTGTCCAAGCTCTTTCCGATGTCACAGGCCAATACAGCGGACCTGCAGCCGGTTTCAACCTCGCCTCGACTGCCGAATTGACGACTTGCGGCACATGGGAAACAGGCAATCATGGCTCCTGTCTTGAACCGATCGCTTTCAAACCGGCGATCCATTCGCCGCAATCTGCTCGGTGGGATGACTGTCGTCGCACTGCTCCTCGGCGGAATGGGAGTCTGGGCCGGGACAGCGGACATTTCGGGAGCCATCATTTCGCATGGCTGGGTGGTCGTCGAGAACAGCGAAAAGAAGGTGCAACACCCGACGGGTGGCGTGGTGGGCAAGATTCTCGTACGCGATGGCGACCGTGTCCGGGCCGGGGATATCTTGGTCCAGCTTAGCGACACTATCCCGCGTGCCAGCCTGGCTTACGTGACAAAGAATCTGGATGAGCTCTACGCGCGAAAGTCCCGGCTCGAGGCGGAGCGTGACGGCAGCGGGCGGATGACACTTGCTCCGATGCTTGCCACGCGAATGAACAACCCGGAGATTGCCAGCACCGTGGCTAGCGAACAACGACTTTTCGAACTTCGTCGAACCGAGGTTTTTGGCAACAAGGCGCGCTTGCGCGAACGCATCGAGCAGTTCGGAAAGCAGATCGAAGGTTACTCGGCTCAGGAATCGGCAAAGAGCAAGGAGATCGAGTTGATCAACGATGAACTCGTCGATATCCGCAGCCTTGTCGACAAGAAGCTCACACTCAAGTCGAAGCTGACGGAATATGAACGCGAGGCAACACGCATCGAGGGTGAAAGGTCTCAGCTTGTGTCAAGCATGGCGCAGGCAAAAGGCGCCATCGCCGAAGTTGAGCTCCAGATCCTTCAGCTGGACAAGGAGTTCTCCAGCGAGACTGGCAGCGAACTGCGCGATGTCGACGCCAAGATCGCCGAATTCGAGGAACGAAAAGTCACCGCCGAGGACCAGCTGTCACGCATCGATATTCGCGCTCCCTCCAGCGGCACGGTCCATCAATCTTCAATCCATACCGTGGGCGGCGTGATCAGTGCGGGCGAGCCGATAATGCTGATCGTTCCCGACACCGACACTCTCACGGTCGAGGTGAAGGCCGCTCCGCAGGACATCGATCAGATCTTGGTCGGCCAACGCGCACTTCTTCGCTTCACCGCCTTCAACGTCCGCACTACGCCCGAAACGGAAGGCGTGGTGTCCATGATTGCGGCCGACGTAACGCGCGATCAGCACACCAATGAAGTCTACTACGTAGTCCGCATCACCCCGGACCCGAAGGATTTGACGAAACTTGGCCCTGCCTCGCTCATTCCCGGCATGCCGGTGGAAGCGTTCATACGGACTGGTGACCGCAAGATGCTCTCCTACCTGATGAAGCCTTTGACGGACCAGATGATGCGTGCGTTCAGAGACCAATAGCCGCGCGGCGACGCTTGTCGCGCGGATCGGCGCGACCCCGGCTAACCTTTTAGCGACGGAGACTTGTCATGGCAGCAACAGAGCTGAAACCTCCGATTTTTCTGATCGGCAACTATCGGTCGGGGACCACAATTGCACAAAAATTGATTGGGCTGCATCCCGACATCGTTACCTGGTACGAGCCAAAAACATTGTGGCTATATGCCGATCCTGCGCGGCGTCATGATGAATTTGGCGAAACCGATGCGACCAAAAGGGTCGCACGTTACATTCGCGGCAGGTTCCTCGAATATCAGTCGCGGCACGGAGGCCGACAGATCATGGAAAACACGCCTGCCAATGTCTTGCGCGTGCCGTTTGTCCACGAGATTTTTCCGGAGGCCATATTTCTCTATATTACGAGAAATCCATTTTCGTACATAAGCTCGATGGAGCTTAAGTGGCAGAGAGCAAAATCTCTCAAAGGATTAATACGCCTTTTGAAGATCACTCCGGTAACGCAAGTTCACTATTATGCAAAAGATATTATAAAACAGGTGATCGCGAAAAGGGTATTGGGAAGAAAATACACATCGATCTATGGGCCGCGTTACAACGGGATAGAGCGAGATTTGAAGGAGAATGAGAAATTGACGGTGATCGCGCGCCAGTGGGCGCGCGGCAATCGAAAGGCCCGAGAAGATCTCGCCAAGCTGGGCGACGGCCGCGTGCTGTCTTTTCGCTACGAGGATTTGATACAGGATCCCGAGTTGGTTTTGCGCCGCATCTTTGAACATTGCGGGCTGAACTGCACCGACGATATCGTGCGAACGGCCAAGGAGATGATCGATCCAGGCCGCCAGCAGAAGTGGCTCCGTCTCGAAAGGAAGGATCTAACGGCGATCATACCGGAGGTCCGGGACGAGATGGAGTTCTATCGCTACGAAATCCCCTCGCTTCTTCGATAGGTAAGGCGCGCTGGGCGCGGGCGGACGGCACCGCAGCGGAGGAACCTTCATGACCCATGCGATCATAACTTCGTGCAGGCGCGGGCGCGTGGCTGCGCATCATCCAACGTAATCGTGTCACTCGGCGGATCCGGCAAGGACGCAGTGGCCGCCTGTTTGGGTCGGCCGAGGCGATTGGAGAGAGGCGTGAGCAACAACCAGCGCGGGCTAGCAAAACAAAGTGTCGTGGGCATGTTCTGGACGTCCCTGTCCATGGGTGCCCTTGCGGTTGCGGAGCTTGTCGCCCTTCTCATCCTGGCTCGGCTGCTCTCGCCCAATGAGTTCGGCCTCTACTCCGCAGCGCTGATCGTCATCAAGTTTTCGGCGATCTTCCAGGGACTTGGCATTACCCCCGCGATCGTCCAGCGACCGGTGCTGGACGAGCGACATCTTCGGGTCGGCTTCACCTTGTCATGCCTCCTCGGGCTCGCTGTGTCCGCGTTGGTCTGGGCGATGGCACCGGCAATTGCCGGGCTGCTTCGCCTCGCCGATCTGGCTCCGGTCGTTCGTGCCATCTGCTTCGTGTTCCTTTTCCAAGGCGCTTCCATGGTGGCATTGGCCGCGGCCCAGCGCGCGCTGCGGTTCCGCTGGCTGGCGTTGGTCGACGCCAGCGCCTTTGCCTTGGGTTACGTCGTTGCCGGTCCGATTCTGGCATGGCTCGGCTTGGGCATCTGGGCGCTTGTCGGCGCGCTCCTGATCCAGCAATTCCTCCGCATGGTCGTGCTGCTCGCCGGCCAGCCGCATCCGATGCGGCCTTTGCTGGAGCGGCGCGCCATCGTCGAACTGCTCTATTTCGGAAGCGGTTTTACCATCGCCCGGGTCTTCAATTACCTCGCCACCCAGGCGGACAGGCTTGTCGTGGGCCGCTGGCTCGGCGCTGATGCGCTTGGCCTGTACGGCCTGTCGTCACAGTTGATGACGACGCCCGCGGTCATCGTCGGTCAGGTTCTTGATCGGGTGCTGTTCCCAACCATGGCGCTGGTCCAGGAGCAGCCCGCGCGGCTTGCTCGTGCCTATCGCAGCGCAGTCGCGGGGTGCGCCCTGCTTGTCCTGCCGGCCAGTGTGGTCGTGGCCATCGTCGCGCCGGAGTTGGTTGCCGTCATTCTCGGGCGGGGATGGGTAGCGGTCGTCGCCCCGCTCCAGATCCTGGCGTTCAGCATGCTGTTCCGCACGAGCTACAAGCTGAGCGATTCCGTCTCGCGCGCAACAGGGACTGTCTACGCGCGCGCCTGGCGTCAGGCGGTTTTCACCATCGGCGTCTTCGCCGGCTCCCTCATAGGGCAACTCTGGGGCATAGAAGGCGTGGCGTTCGGCGTCGGCGCGGCTTTCGGGATCAACTTCTTCCTGATGGCACAGTTGAGCCTTCGCGTGACCGGCATGACCTGGGGAGACTTCCTTATGGCCCACGTACCCGGTCTGGCACTCGCGGGCGTGGTCGGAACCGGCGTATGGGGGCTCGTGGAATGGCTACGCGAGTTCCGTCTATCTCCCCTTCCCCTGCTTATCGATACGGCATTGCTGGCATCTGCCGGGGGCTTGCTGCTGTGCTGGATCCTGCCGTCGCTGTTCCTTGGGCGGGACGGGCTATCACTGCTGCGCTTGCTCGCGGCCGTTGCGCCCGCCTGGCCAAGGATGAGGAAGGTAACTGACTGATCCCGTAGAATTCAACGCTTGACCGCACGGCCATGGATTTCGGGCGACGGCTTTCATGTCCAACGTTACCCATCGCCATGCTCGATCTGGGGTCGCAACAGCCCTCGGGTCGGGCACGTCGAGATTCCGATTTAATCGAGAAATGTGCAGAGGAGATTCGACGTGGTAAAACTCGCTGGGCTTCCCTGGAATGACGCGAAGCTCTTGATGACGGAATCCGGCACTGACTCCGGCATCAATGGCGACTGGCTGACCGACGACAATTGGACCCAGCCGAGCGGAAGAGCGATCGGCAACGAAACGGCTCGGGTGCTCTCCAATATCGGCGACGGGCTGGCTGCCGAAACCGGCAATGGTAGTCACACTACCAGCTTGGATCCGGCCGCGAACAAGCTGGATCTTAGCACCGCAGATGGGGTCACGCCGACTTTGGGGGGCGATGGCGGATTGAAACTGACCGGCCTCACCGAGACGGCAGCCGGACTTGGCATTCATCCCGACAGCAGCTTTCTCGACTTGTGGCACGATGCGGAAATGGGCCATGCCGACAGCCATGTCACCTACATCGCCACCACCCCTGAGGCAGTTGCCGACATCGGCACGGTCTCGACGCGCGCAGCGGTCACAACCAGCAGCAGCTTCCTCGCCGCCAGCTCCAGTGCGATCGACCCAATCTTCGAGACAAGGGTGGCGACCGCGGGCGACGATGTCGAGGAGAAGGGCTCCGGTACGATATCGGGCAATGTCGACGATCTGGAACTGGGCTATGACGGCAGCACCCGCCAGACGGTCGGCCTCCGCTTCACCAGCATCGATCTGCCGAAGGGCGCGATCATCACCAGCGCCTATATCCAGTTCCAGGCCAATGAGGTGAAGTCCGGCGCGGCGTCGCTGCTCATTCAAGGCGATAATGTTGACGACGCCAGCCCTTTTACGGCCGTCAGCTTCAACGTGTCCGCGCTTCCGAGGACGACAGCCTCCACGGCATGGACGCCGGACCCGTGGACCATTGTGGGCGAGCATGGCGCTGCCGAGCGCACGCCTGACCTTTCGGCGATCGTGCAGGAGATCGTCAACCGCTCGGGCTGGGCCGCGCTCAACGACATGGCATTTTTGGTCAGCGGCACTGGCACGCGCACGGCCGATTCCTACGAATACAATCCGGCCACCGCGCCACTGCT
>NZ_RZSJ01000419.1:0-5612 GCF_003998025.1 Mesorhizobium sp. M8A.F.Ca.ET.021.01.1.1 | reverse complement strand
TTGATGGTGACGACGATGCCGGCACCGACGGTGCGGCCGCCTTCACGGATGGCGAAGCGCAGCTTCTCTTCCATGGCGATCGGCACGATCAGCTCGACATCGACCGTGATGTTGTCGCCGGGCATCACCATCTCGGTGCCTTCCGGCAGCGACACGATGCCGGTCACGTCGGTCGTGCGGAAGTAGAACTGCGGACGGTAGTTGGTGAAGAACGGCGTGTGACGGCCACCTTCGTCCTTGGTCAGGATGTAGGCTTCGGCCACGAACTTCTTGTGCGGCTTCACCGTGCCCGGCTTGGCCAGAACCTGGCCGCGCTCGACACCTTCACGATCAACGCCGCGCAGCAGCGCGCCGATGTTGTCGCCAGCCTGGCCCTGATCGAGCAGCTTGCGGAACATTTCCACGCCCGTGCAGGTCGTCTTGGTCGTCGGACGGATGCCGATGATTTCCAGTTCCTCGCCGACCTTGACCACGCCGCGCTCGACGCGGCCGGTCACGACCGTGCCACGGCCCGAGATCGAGAACACGTCTTCGATCGGCATCAGGAACGGCTTGTCGAGCGGACGAACCGGCGTCGGGATGTAGGCGTCGACCTGAGCCATCAGCTCGCGGATCGCGTCCTCGCCGATCGTCTTGTTCGAATCTTCGAGTGCGGCAAGCGCCGAACCCTTGACGATCGGAATGTCGTCGCCGGGGAATTCGTTCTTCGACAGCAGCTCGCGAACCTCGAGCTCGACCAGTTCGAGCAGCTCGGCGTCGTCGACCTGGTCGACCTTGTTCAGGAATACCACGATCGACGGCACGCCGACCTGACGGGCAAGCAGGATGTGCTCGCGGGTCTGCGGCATCGGGCCGTCGGCGGCAGACACGACCAGGATCGCGCCGTCCATCTGCGCGGCGCCGGTGATCATGTTCTTCACATAGTCGGCGTGGCCGGGGCAGTCGACATGCGCGTAGTGGCGGTTCTCGGTCTCGTATTCGACGTGAGCCGTCGAGATCGTGATGCCGCGCGCCTTCTCTTCCGGCGCCGCGTCGATCTGGTCATAGCGCTTGTATTCGCCAAAATACTTGGTGATCGCAGCCGTCAGCGACGTCTTGCCGTGATCGACGTGACCAATCGTGCCGATGTTCACATGAGGCTTAGTGCGCTCGAATTTACCTTTTGCCATAGTCTCTTTCCTTGGACGGCCTGGACCTTCAGTTCAGTCGAATGCGGGGCGATTAGCGAGAAAGGCCAAAAAACACAAGCGTCTTTTGCCCGGGCGCCATCTCACTCGGCCAGAACCCATGATCCGATTGCGGGGATATGGCACCGATATAGGGACGCGACATTGAAAATGGAATGGGCGAAGGCCGACGGAGCAATGCGGGGTTTCCTGCGGCTTCTACATCCCTCACTGTTGGGTTTGTTGGCGGTCCATGGCCCATTGCGGCGACGATCCGCGTCTGATTTCCTACGCAGATGCATTTCATCCCGACTGCCATTCGCGGCCCGCTGTTCATGATCGTCTCGACCGGGTCGTATCTGGTCAACGACACGATGATGAAGCTCGCCACTGCCGGCTTGCCGTCCTACGAAGTGCTCTTCCTGCGTGGTGCCGCGGCAACGCTGTGGGGCTTTCCGCTGTTGTTTGCGCTCGGCTACGGCAAGCAAGTCCCTCTGATCTTCGACAAGCGGGTGCTGGGAAGGAACCTGCTCGAGTTGGCGGCGATCCTCTGTTACGTCGTCGCGCTCGCCAACATGCAGATCGCCGATTCCACCGCGCTGGGGCAGATCACGCCGCTCCTGATGCTGGTCGGATCCTCGATCCTGTTTGGCGAGCGTATCGGCGGCCAACGCATGGCGCTGATCGGACTCGGCTTCATCGGCGCGCTGATGGTGGCGCAGCCGACCATGCAAGGCATTTCGGTCTACGCCTTGCTGGCGCTCGGCAACGCGACATTCGCCGCCGCCCGCGATCTGGCCGGCCGCAAGATCACCGCCGAAGTGCCAGGAATGATCGTGGCGATCTCGGCGATCGTCGTGGTCCTGATCGGCGCCGGCGTCGCGCATCTGGTTTCCGAGCGCTGGGTGGCGCCGGAGGCGCATCACCTGCTGCTGATGGCGGGAGCCGGTTTCTTCCTGATCTTCGGCCACTTCTTCATCTTCATGGCCTACCGCGTCGGGCCGACCGGAGCGGTAGCGCCGTTCTACTACTGCTTCACGGTCTGGGCCGTCATTTCGGGCCTGCTGGTGTTTGGGCAATTCCCCAATGCACTGGCGGTCTGCGGCATCCTGCTGGTCGTCTGCAGCGGGCTGACCATCGTGTCGCTAGACCAGCGCAAGCGTCGGCTGGCCGTGGTCGCCTGATCCGCGGCGGCACGCCGGCATATGGCTTCCGATGCCGTGAGCGCAGGCAGCACCGACGGCGGATTATCGCAATTCGGGATTCGGCAGAGCTGGTAGTCTGCCGACGCCTAGATGGTCCGCTTGCCCGAGAACTGATGATAGGCCCACAACACCACGACGGCACCCACGACCGCGACGATCAAGCTGTAGATGTTGAGGCCGGTGACGCCCGAAGCACCGAAGGCACTGAAGATCAGGCCGCCGACAATGGCACCGACAATGCCGAGCACGATATCCATGATCATGCCCTGACCGGTCTTGTTGACGATCTTGCTGCCGATGAAGCCGGCGATGACGCCGAGAATGATCCAGCTGATGATACCCATTTTTTTCCTCTCCATCCCCCGCCAACCCGACATTTTCATATGAATGTCAAAACCACAAGCCAGCTTGAAATTCCGCCCGATTGCGCCATTGTTGACGATGGGCAGGGCTTGGCCAGATGGAGGATCCACTATGGGACTTTTTGACAACGCCGTTCCCGGCGGCAACATCACCAAACCGCTGATGATCGCGCTCGGTGCGCTGCTGGTCGGAAAGATGCTGAGCGGCAGAAGCGCCGAACAGCCGGACCAGCCTCGAGCACCCGTGCCGGCCGATCCCACTGCCGCCGGATCCGCATCTGGTGACGGCGGCCTGCTCGGCGGACTGGGCGGCCTGCTCGACAAGCTCAAGAATGCCGGCCATGGCAATGTCGCCGACTCGTGGGTCGGCACCGGCCAGAACCAATCGATCAACCCCAATGAGCTGGGCAACGCGATCGGACCGCAAGTCATTCGCGAGATCGCCCAACGGACGGGGCTCGACGAACAGGAGCTGCTCAAGCAACTATCGGCTGCCTTGCCCGGCATCGTCGACAAGCTGACGCCGAACGGCCAGGTGCCGCAGCAGCACCAGGTCGCGTCCGCGTTCAACGGCTAGCGCGGCGCACGCCAATGCCTGAAGCGCTGCGCGCCTGCCGCGCAGTGTTTCGGCTTGCCGATGTGTAGCTGAAAATCTGGAGCGGGTAGCGGGAATCGAACCCGCACCAAGAGCTTGGAAGGCTCATGTGATACCATTTCACCATACCCGCGCACGCACGCCCTAGCTATTCGACAAGGTTGCGAAGGTCAAGAAGCTCTCGCGACCCAATCGACATTGCACGCAAGGCCCGATGACTGAGGCAAGTCGTAGGCATCGAATGCTTGGCAGATGACCGGCAAGTCAGACCCAGTTCGAGAGAACCGTCTCCATCTCGACCGTCTCCACCTGCTGTGCGAACCGTTGGTGATAAACGGTCAACAGCGCGTCATGCGTGGCATCGGAAGAACTGCACAGCGCGTCCGTAACGAGAACCACGCGATAGCCGAAATCGATCGCTCCGAGCACCGTAGCCAGAACGCACACGTCGGTTTCGCCGCCGGTGATGACCAGCGTGTCGATGTCGCGTTCGTTCAGAAAGGCCCTGAGGTGACCTTCGAACCAGGGCGAGTATATGTGCTTGTCGATGATGGCCGCCGGCGGGCAGTAAGCGGCCAGTGCCGGCAACAAGTCGACCATTTCGGACCCGATATTTTCGATCGCCATCGAGGCCCAGCGCTCATAATAGCGCTTCCATGTGCCAACGCCCTGCCCGGGCTTTTGCGCGGGCAGGAAGCGCGTGAAGACGGTCTCTGGCGCTCGTCTTTCGACCAGGCTCTCGATTTGAGGGAGGACACGGGTGATCCAGGGGGTCGCCCATTGCGACGGCTCGGCAAACAGCCTTTGCATATCCACGCAGACATGCATGCATCGGCGCCCCAACGGACCATATGCCAAGCCCGGCATCGACATGGAAGATAATCCTATTCCATGACATGGGGGGTGTGCCGTTTGTCCTCCATCGGGTCGACATCGATGCGCGCCTTTCGCGGATCGAAAGCGCCATGACCTGCAATGGCCCGCGCTGCAGTATCGGGCGTCTCGTATGTCCACATGAAGTCGTCGGCCGAGCTACCGACAGCATGGACCCGCCAATAGCTCGCGGTTCCCTTGAGCGGTGAGCTGCTTGTGGTGTTGGTCTTTTCGAAAAGGTCGAAATAGATGTCCTCGAAAGGGACAAAGAATGTCGGCTCCTGTCCCTCTTCCCTGAGAACTTTCGCGTGCTCCGTGGCCGCGACCACGGCGTCGGAAAATCGCACCGTCACCGTTCCGGCAAACGGTTCTATGGTCAGTTGGCGAAAGTCGTGTCCTGAAGTTGCGGCTGAAGTTTGCATCAGAATTCTCCCTGGCTATCGTTTCGATCCACCAATGGAGACGAAATGCGCGGTGATGCATCAGGTTCCAGCTTGTGCGATTGAAGCCGAATGGACCGCTGAGCAGCGATTATCAGCTGCCGAAACTGTTGAGAAAGCACATCAACAGCCGCGAAACCTCTTGTGAGGCCTCACGTGTTGGAAGTGCCCGACAGCGTCCAGGACCAACCGTCTGTAGGACGCACAGTGCCCGTTTGCCGCCGCCGTCGCCGGCGGGACGCAGAAGGAGTAACGTGCAGCCGTTCGGCTATGCCACGAACACAGGGACTGATCGACAAGACGGATCAGGTGGGTCGCACCGTGCGGTCGCGAACAGATGACGGTCCTCACCTGAGCCGCCCGGCACGCATCAGAACATGATCCTTTGCCTCAACCAGGCAAGAAACCTGTTGCCGCCAATTGTCGCGCGGACCCGAGCGGCGGCCCACCCCGCTTTCATGGTGGCGCCTACGTGACAATCGCAAACGATGTCGTGCAGTTGCCAGTCATTCAGTTCGAAGAAGCGCTTGGCCTCGCCATAAGTGTCATCCCTTAGACCCGACGCGCGCAGCACCGGGTCTTCGAAGGCAACAGCGATCGCCGACCCTTCGCCGCGTGCCATGGCGCGTACCTCCGGATGCAGATGTTCGGTCCCTCTAAACGCGCCAAGGCATCGCTCGGGATTCTGATCGAGAAGTTCGGCCCATCGCGCGATCCGCTCTTCTCGGGTCATTTCCGAATGTGGCGCCGTGGATTCAATCCTGGCGACGGCCTGCAGTTGGTCGAGTGTCTGGTGTTTCATGGTCAACTCCTGTCGTGAAGGGAGAAGCGCCCACGCCTTCAAGGAAATTATCGCGCGGCTGTGCTTCGACAAGGCGCGAAACCGGAAGAATTCGGCGCCACCGAACGCGACTGACCGGATCCTAGAGCGTTTCATGTTTTGACGGAAGCGTATCCGGCGTTTTCGAAGT
>NZ_RZSJ01000418.1:0-5636 GCF_003998025.1 Mesorhizobium sp. M8A.F.Ca.ET.021.01.1.1 | reverse complement strand
CGCTTGTCCCGCCGGACCGCCCGCGCCCAATTCGCTAGAAGCTGGACGTCGATTTGGCAACCAGTTTGAGCGCACCTTTTTCAATCCGGTAAAACGGCATCGAGCGTTCGCTGGATCCATCCGCGCGGAACCTGAACAAGCCGGTCGATCCGCGAAATCCGTTCGGGTTCTCGAAAACCTGCCTGTTGAAGCCGGTCGGTCCGGCAGCGCTCGCGATGCCCGCGGTCAGGGCGACCATGTCATAGGCATAGGCGACATTGACGTCGGCCTGGTAGTTGAAGGTTGTCTTGAAACGATCCGAAATGGGGCCTGTTTCGTGTTGGTCAAGGGTCGCGATATAGGCACCTTCGAATAGTGGACTGGCCGGGTACTCCAGCCAGCGGTTCGTGCCAACCACCGAGGTCGATTTTCCGGGAATGCCTTTTGCCTTCAGGGCGATCAGGATTGGCGACGGATTGCTGTCGCCGCTGGCGACGACCACGGCATCGGGGGCGTCCACCAGCGAGCCCATGTCCGTCACCGCCTTTGTCGCGCTGTCGGCGCTCGTATAGGGTATGGTGATCGCAAGTGCGGCTCCGTACACGCTGAGGCTGTTGGCAACCCGCTTTTCGACGATATCGGCACTCGCGCCCGCCGGCACCAGCAGGACGAACTTCTTGCCGCCCTTGGCCGCAATCGCGCCGGCGCCTGCAGCGGCGCTGTCTGCCTCGCTGAGACATACCGCATAGACGCCCGGGCCACCGGCAAAATTGTCCGCAAGAGCCAGAACCACCGGCCGGTTTGCGCCCGACAGTTTCGCGACATGCTGGGCCGCCGGCAGTTCGGTCGGACCGATGACCACTTTCGCTCCCGAAGTTATGGCCTTTACCGCCAGTTGCTGCGAGTAGGTCGCGTCTCCCTTCGTGTCCTCGACGGTAAGCGTCAGCAGCGGGTTGCCGAGATCCGTCATCGCGAGCTTGGCGGCGTCGAGCATCTTTCTGCCGTTTTCGCCTGCGGATCCGGAGGCGGAGAGGGGCAGCAGCATGGCGACTTTTGTGGGGCCGGTGCCGAGAGACTGCGTTGCCATGCTTGCGTTGGCGACAGCAACAGCAGCCGGCTGATTGGGGGCCTGGATGGCAGCGGGGTCGAGCGCGTCTGACACCGCGCCTTTCGATTGGCAGCCGAGCAACGACATTGCCAGCGCGCAAGCGACCACGCACGTTCGCAAGCTGTGGACCTGCCGGTCAGATACCATTTTCTGCCGGCGCGCTCTCGCTGTTGCGGTCAGTTCATGTACTCGACCATACGGTCGTGAAAACACTCGCACTTGTTGAGCGTGTCTTCGTCCTTGTAGTTCGTCTTCAGGTAGCCGTAAGCCATGCCGCAGGCGACCTTGGCTTCCGATGCCCAGACGAAGACCGGCCGCGACGAGTTGATCCATTCCGGGCTCTTGGCGACGGCGATCGACTCATCCATCAGCTTCACGACCTGTTTCGTGAGGTCGACCGTGTTTTCGGTCAGCACGAGATTGGAGGTTCCAACGGTGCGGCAATAGTCGGCCGTCGGACCTTCGATGATGTCGGCGGCAAAGCCGGTGGATCCAGCCAAGAGCAGCGCCGCGGCCGTGCCCAGCGATCTTGAACGAATTTTCATGTAAGCCCCTCTCCAAATTGCCATTTCATGTTCCGCTAATGCATAGCATGGGAGCACAAGCGCGCAGAAGTGTTAAATCGTGACATGCTGCTGCGTATGTGTTGCGTCGTCATAGAGGATGTTGATCGTACCGGCTGCGGGTGCGTTCTGCAGTACGGCCACATCCACGAAGTTTGCCGCGTTGCCCGAGCCGCTGGTATCGACGCTTACTGTGCTGGTCGCGCTGTTGTAATGCACATAGTCGGCGATGTTGCCAGCCGGCGCCTTGTCGAAAAGCGCCGTTAGGTCGATCTTATCCCCTTCGTCGCCATGGTAGTCGACGATCAGATCCTTGATGTTGAGATTGTCGATCTTGAACGTGTCGGCTCCCGAAGTGCCGTCCATGGCCACCGACGGCTGCGTCGAGGCAACCAGCGATGTATCGAGTTCCACCTCGACATAGTTGCCGCTCGTGCCGTCGGCCATCTGGAAAGTGCCGTTGCCGGTCACGGTCTGCCCGTCGATTTCGCCGACAGCCGCGTTCGCTGCCGTGCTGATGGAGACGATACCGTTGTCGGCGAGGTGCGACAATTCCCCGGTGTCGCTGATGCCGTTGGCATTGGCGTCCTGCCAGATCACCAGGCTGCTGAACGCCGCGTCGTTGTGGTCGATGACGCCGTCATGGTTGCTGTCGAGCGAAGCCAGCGCTGCCGCGCCGCTGTCGAAATGGCCGCCGTTGAAGTTCGGCGTGAACAGCTCCGTGCCATCGTCGATCTTGCCGTCATGGTTGAGGTCGACCGCCAGCATGCCGTCATGGGATGTGTTCCAGGCGAGCTGTTCCTTGGTGCCATCGCCGTTCATGTCGAACTGGACACCGTGGCTGACGTCGGAGAAGGCGAACCCATTGTGGTTCAGGTCGAGAATGATGGGGTCGACCGAGCCTCCGATGAGGTTGTTCAGGTTCGATATGGTGACGCCCTGGAGATCGACCAGTGCTCCCACGCCGGCATTCGTGGTTGTCTGGGTATAGACGTAGGTGTGGTTTACCCCTGAGATCGTTGCCGTGAAGGCGAGCGTCGCCCCGGCGTCGCCGATGTCTGTGGCGTTAAGATACTGGACAACCGCCGCCAGGCTTGCGGCGGACGTGACCGCCAATGGCGCGGTAAAGGTGTCGGTTCCAAAGAAACTGGCGATGCCGTTCGTGACCGAATGGGACTGAACCGTGTCACCGCCGATCGTCAACGTGGAGTCCCCGCCATTGACGTTGCCCGCGGTGGCGGCCACCAGACTGCCGGGCAGTGTCAACTTGTCGGTGCCGGCGACGAAGTCGGTGATGATGTCATATCCGGTGATCGTGCCTGCATTGCCTGATCCGCCGATGACGGGTGTCGATTCACCCGACCCGATCACGAACGTGTCGGCGCCGGCTCCTCCTGTCATTGTGTCGGTATGCGTGCTTGCGGCGATCACATCGTTGCCGGCCGTACCGGTAAGCGTGAAATTGCCGCCAGTCCCAGCTGTTTCAACGTTGATGCTGAGGGTGGAGCTTGACGAGAGGTCGCCGTCACCATCACGGGCGACGATGTGGAAATCTAGACTTTGATCGGGAGGCAGAATGGTATGCGAAACGCTGACATCCGTCCCGATACGCAAACTTCCTGTTCCTACAGTGTCTATATTTTCGATCTTGAGGACGCTGAATTGAATCGTCGGATCGATGGTTAGAGGACCTGTTGAGGATACAGTGATGTCGTGGGTTTCTGTATCCCCGTTTACTGGATTTGTTGCGGTCCATCGTATTGTTACAGGGCCCTGCTGAATCTGCTGGATGTTTATGGTAACGGATTCAAGAAGGTCTGGATTGGAGCTCGCGGCATCGTTGCCAGCGACTCCGGGCTTGTGGAACTCCATCTCGAACCATTCGCCGTAGTCGGTCCATTGATTGCTGACGCCGAAACCCTGGTTGCTGGCGTTGACTCCGTTGCCGTTGCTTTGAAATTCGACCCGACCCAATTCATTGACCGGAGTATTTGGATCATCGGCCAGTTCGCGGAAACCGGGGCCTCCAGCACCAAGTTGAGCGAACGAAATCTGTTCTGTGGTCGCCGCGCCGGGTGTGATCAGCTCAAAGGTATAGGTCGCATCGGCCTTGACGGTCAGCGCGAAGATATCCGTGCCGTTTGAGTCCTCGGCGAGAAGCCGTGTCGTTCCATTACCAAGATCGGTTTCGGTGTAATGGATTCCATCGATGACCGGCCCGGTGATGTCGAACGCATTGTTAGTGGAGTGGCCATCGGCCCCGAAGCTGACGTTGAACGTACCATTTACGGTGCCGATTTCGTTGGGGATCGTGGCGGAAGTGAAGGAGCCTAGCGTCGGCACGTCGTCAGTAACATTGACCTGAACCGTCGCGCTCGCCTGGTCTCCGTCCGAATCGGTAGCGACCACATTGATGCCGGTCAGGTTGATGACATTCTGTCCACCCGCGTCGGGATGCGGGAAATTGTCGAGCAGCGTCACATTGACTGTCGCCGAGCCGTTGGTGCCAGCCAGGATTGGCAGCGACGATGCGACCAGGTCGATATGGATGGCGTCGATGCCGTTGATCGAGCCGGTGATCTGGGTCGGCCCGGCCAGCGTCCAGACGATGTCGGCGCCGGCAACTCCGTTGACGTCCGCCGTGATCCCGGCGACCGATGTGAAGGCCACCCCGGTGATGTTGTCGGAACCGGCATGGAACGTCACCGTTCCGCTGCCGTCCTCGACGTTGGTCGCGGGCGCGCTGCCGGTCGCATTGGCGGTGCCGAGCCCTTCCTCGTCCACCGCGATGACCGCGTTGGTGACCACCGACGGGTTGGCCCCGTCATTGATGGTGATAGTCAGCGTGGTCTGCGAGGTGTCGCCGTCGCCGTCCTTCAGCGTGTAGGTGAAGGTATCGGTCACTGGAGAGGCGTTGCTGATGTTGGAATTGGCCACGTAGCTATAGGTGCCGTCGGGGCTCAGTGTCAGCGTGCCGTACTGGCCGACGACATGGAAGTCGCCGCCCACCACCGTCGTTGCCCCAGAACCCGTCACGCCGCTCACCGCGGCGCCGTCGGCACCCTTGGTGTCGGCGCCGGCCGCATTGCCGTCGCTGCCGACGCCGGTAATCACGTTGCCGTTCGCCGTGCCGCCTTCCGTGACGCTGTCCGTGTCGGCAACCGCCGTCGGCACGTCGTCGACGATGGCAACCGTGAAGGTCGTGCTCGCGGTGTCGCCGTCGACATCCGTGACGGTGATGCTGAAAGTGTCGGGAACCGTGTCGTTGGCGTCGTATCCGGTCGTGTGAACGGGATGCGTGACCGATTCGGTGACCGTGTAGTCATACTGGATGGCACCCGTGCCAGGATCGAACGACAGGATCGTGATGTAGCCGAACTCGCCCGCGATTTGCTGGTTAACGCCGGTCACGGTGGTGCCGTTGATGACGATCGAGCCGATGCCATCGGGTGCGTCGATGCTGATCGTCCCGACGCCGGAGGTTTCGGAGTTGCTTGGTGCGTCGCTGCCCGGCGATTGTTGCGGGCCGCCATCGAGACCGGTTTCGCTGGCCGCCTGGCCAGGGTCGGTCAGGGACATGGCCACTACGGAGACGCCCCTGTCGACCAAGGAAGGGAACAGCTCGCGATGATCCAGCTGCCCAAAATGCAGGTCAGTCGGCGGCAGCAATGCCGAAAGGCCGAAGCCGTCGCCGATCCCGCCGGCAGGCTGTTCGAAATTGCCGCCGGCGCTCGAGGCCGAACCTCCCGGGCCCGCCGAGATGGAACCATCCGTGCCAAACGCGACATCGACATGGCTCGCTTCCAGCGCGGCGATCAAGGCCACGCGCGGCACTTCGACTTCGCCGATGATGAAGGTCGGCACATTCAGGGCGCCGTCCTTGATGACGATGACCGAGCCGTCCGCCTGCTCGAGCACGAGGTTGTGCCCGTCGACCTTGATGTTGTCGATCGAGACATTGGCGGGAAGTCTGACGACGTTGCTTG
>NZ_RZSJ01000417.1:0-5651 GCF_003998025.1 Mesorhizobium sp. M8A.F.Ca.ET.021.01.1.1 | reverse complement strand
GCGTTCGTGCGCCGGCATCTGCCGCATTTCAGGCTGAGCCCGATCGACCAGCTCGAAACCTATGTCGCGCCGACCTGGCAGGCGATCGTCGACACGGCGGTCAATGCCGAGGCGCCGCTGCGCCAATTGCTGGCGCGGCTGAAGCCCGACGCGGTGGTGCTCGACAATGTCATCATGTTCCCGGCGATAGCGGCAGCCGGCTGCCCGTGGGTGCGCGTCGTTTCCTGCGCCGAGACGGAGCTTCCTGACGCCGAAGTGCCGCCCTATCTGTCGGGGCTTGCCGCCGATGACCCGCAACGCGCGGCGTTCGAGGCGCGATATCTCGCAGCCTCGGCGCCGGCGCATGACCGCTTCAACCGCTTTCGCGCCGATTGCGGCCTGGCGCCGCTGCCGAAGGGCCTGTTTCTTGAAACCTCACCCGATCTCAATCTGCTCTTGACGCCGGCGATCGTGCGCCGCGAGCGCGCCGAGCCGCTCGACCCCGAGCGTTTTGTCTATCTCGAGGGCTGCGTGCGGTCGGAAGGGCCGTTCGAGGTGCCGGTTTTCCCGCGCAATGGCGGGTCGCTGGTCTATGTCAGCTTCGGCAGTCTCGGCGCCATGGATGTCGGCCTGATCGAGCGCATGCTTACCGTATTCGACCGGCTGCCGGCCCGCTTCATCGTCAATGTCGGTGGCCTACGCGATGCCTACCGCGCGGTGCCCGATAATGTCTACCTCGACGCCTGGTTTCCGCAGCCCTCCGTGGTGGCGAAGTCGGACTTGTTCATCCACCACGGCGGCAACAACAGCTTTTGCGAAGCGCTGCGCTTCGGCGTGCCGTCGCTGATCATGCCCTATTGCTGGGACGGGCACGACAATGCGCAACGGGCCGGCGAAACCGGCGTCGGCGACCATATCGGCCGCGACGGCTGGACCGAAGGGGGATTGGAGAGAGCCATTCTCGGCCTGCTGGCCGATGACGCCATGCGCGCCCGCCTCAGGGACAATGCAGCCGAGATGGCGCTGAAACCCGGAACGGACGTGGCCGCGCAAGCCATTCTCTCCCTGATACGGACATGAACGAAATGCTCGATAAGAACACGAATAGCGCAAACCTCTTCAATGGCAACGACCCCAAGGCCTGGCTCACGCAGCACGGCATCACCGAAGTCGAATGCCTGGTGCCCGACATGAACGGCGTCCTGCGCGGCAAGGCGCTGCCGACCGCCAAGTTTCTCAAGGCGCTGGAGGACCGCGCGCTCTACCTGCCGAGCAGTGCCTTCCTGGTCAGCATCGACGGCCGTTATTCCGGCTCGATCGACGAGGGTTTTGCCTATTCGGACCCCGACATGCGCATGGTGCCCGATGTCTCGACGCTGTGCCTGGCGCCGGGCGCCGGCACGGGCAAGGCCTATGTTTTTGCCGATGCCTTCCATATGGACGGCAGGCCGTGGATGGCTTCGCCGCGCCATGTGCTGCGCGCCGTGCTCGATCTCTATCGCCAGCGCGGCTGGCGCGCGGTGGTCGCACCCGAGCTCGAATTCTACCTCACCGCGCCCAATCCCGATCCGGACAAGCCGCTGACCGCGCCGGTCGGTGCCAATGGCCGCGCCGAGGGTGTGCAGCATCCCTATGACATGGCGGCGCTCGAAGAATTCGAGCCGGTGATCCGGCGTATCTATGACTATTCAGCTGCAGCCGGACTGCCCCTCGACACGCTGATCCATGAATCAGGCACGGCGCAGCTCGAAATCAATCTGCTGCATGGCGACGCCCTGCCGCTGGCCGACCAGGTGCTTTTGTTCAAGCGGTTTACGCGCCAGGCCGCGCAGCAATGCGGCATGCATGCGACCTTCATGGCCAAGCCGATCGCGGCCCAGGCGGGCAGCTCGATGCATCTGCACATGTCCGTTGTCGACGAGGCCGGCAACGCGCTTTTCGCCGGCAGCGACGATGCCGACACCGGGATGTTCGGCCATTTCATCGGCGGCCTGCAGAAGTACATTCCCGAAATCATGCCGCTGTTCGCGCCGAACGTGAACTCGTTCCGCCGCATCAGGCCGAACCACAGCGCGCCGGCCAACATCGAGTGGTCGCATGACAACCGCTCCTGCGGCCTGCGCGTGCCGGCCGGCGGGCGCATGGCGCGGCGGGTGGAGAACCGGCTGCCGGGTGCCGATTCCAATCCCTATCTGGCGATCGCCGGTTCGCTGCTTGCCGGCTATCTCGGTGTCGAGCAGAAGCAGGCGCGCTCGGCCGAGGCGTCGGGCAATGCCTACAAGATCAAGAGCACGCTGCCGAAGACCATGGAGGAGGCGCTCGACCGCTTCACCGCGTGCGACCCGGTGCGGGCATTGCTGGGCGAGGACTTCTTCCAGACCTATCTGCGCGTCAAGAGCGTCGAGCTCGACCTGTTCCAGAGCGTGGTGACGAGCTGGGAACGCGACCACCTCTTGCTGAAGGTGTGATCATGGCATCTTCGACGGGTTTCAATTCCGGTCTCGATATCGGCAAATCCTATTATGTCGCGACCGCCAATCCGGCGCCGGAACACGCGGCCCTTGCGGGCGATGTCGAGGCGGATCTGGTCGTCGTCGGCGGCGGCTGCACCGGCCTGTCGGCCGCCCTTCACGCGGCCGAGCGCGGCCTCAAAGTGGTGCTGCTCGAAGGCGGCAGGATCGGCTGGGGCGCGTCGGGCCGCAATGGCGGCCAGATGATCCCCGGCCTGCGCAAGGGCGCCAAGGGTCTGGTCAAGCTCTACGGACCCGAGCGGGCGAAGGTGCTGTTCGACCTCGCCTTCGAGGCACGCGGCCTGGTGCTCGGCATCATCGAGCGCCATGCCATCGACTGCGACCTCAGGCTGACCGGCCATCTGGTCGGCGCGGTCAACGGCTCCGACCTCAGGGATTTCGAGGAAGAGGCCAAATGCCTCAAGAGCGTGATGAAATTCCGCGACGTCGAGATCCTGTCGGCGGCGGACGCGCGGGCCAAGGTCGACACGCCTTATCAGGGCGCGATGTATGAGCCGCTCGGCGGCCACATGCATCCACTCAACTATACGCTCGGGCTTGCCCGCGCGGCTGTCGCGGCCGGCGTCACCATCCACGAGAATTCGGTGGCGGTGAAACTGGAGCGGGAGCCGTCGATCCGCGTCTCGACGGCAAAGGGGTCGGTGCGAGCCAGACATGTCGTGCTGGCGGGCGACGCGCTGCTCAACGGGTTGGAGCCGCGCGTCAACAGCCGCATCATGCCGGTCGGTAACTACATCGTCGCCACCGAGCCGCTGGAGGGCAAACGCAACGTCATCCCGGCCAATGTCGCGGTGTCCGACACGCGCTTCGTCGTCAACTATTACAGGATGTCCGCGGACGGGCGGCTGTTGTTCGGCGGCGGCGAGCGCTACACGCCGTCACCGCCGGCCGATATAGCCGGCTTCGTGCGGCCGCACATGGAAGGCACGTTCCCGCAGCTCAAGGGATGCCGCATCGATCATGCCTGGGGCGGGCTGGTGTCGGTGACGACGTCGCGGCTGCCGCATGTCGGGCACTATGGCGAGGTCTATTTCGCGCATGGCTATTCCGGCAAGGGCGTCATCCTGTCGACACTGTCGGGCAAGCTGCTCGCCGAAGCGATCACCGGCGATGCGTCGCGGCTCGACCTGTTCTCGACGCTGACCCCGATGCCGTTCCCGGGCGGCACGGCGCTGCGCGGGCCACTCTATGTGCTGGGGATGTTGTGGTACGCGATGCGGGATCGGATGAAGCATTGAGGGGCTAACGATCAGAGGCTGGCGGGACCGCGCCCCCCTCTGTCCTGCCGGACATCTCCCCCACGAGGGGGGAGATTGGCAGCTTTGGCGCCCCGCCTTTTCCTTGCAAATGTTAAATTTGGCGAAAGCCGGCGTAGCATCCGATCTCCCCCCAAGTGGGGGAGATGCCCGGCAGGGCAGAGGGGGCGCTGGCCCGCCGACGTCGGAAGGCTAGCAAGGCCTCTTACACCACAAAAAAATCCTCGATACGCTGCCTGGCATCCAGCAGCGCCGGCAGGATCTCCCGTTCCATCTCCGCGACCGAAAACCGTGCCGACTGTGTAGAGACATTGATCGCCGAGACCGTGCGTCCGGACCTGTCGCGGATCGGCACGGCGATGGAGCGCAGGCCGAGTTCCAGCTCCTCGTCGACGATGGCGAAGCCATCCGTTCCAGCCTTGCCGATGGCCTTCGCCAGCAACGGCCTTTCAACAATCGTCTTCGGCGTCCGGCGTTCGATGGTTGCGTGGCTAAGAAATGCGTCGAGTTCCTCTGGCGTCAGCCCGGCGAGCAGCATCCGGCCCATCGAGGTGCAATAGGCGGGCAGCCTGGTGCCGACATCGAGCGAGACGCTCAGGATACGGCGCCCGGGAATGCGGGCGACATAGACGACATCATCGCCCGACAGGATCGCCGCCGAGCAAGCTTCGTTCAGCTGCGCCGCCACCGCGCGCATGATCGGCGCGGCGAAGCTCCACAGCGAGCCGCCGCCGAGCCAGGTGCGGGCGATGGTCAGCAGGCGTGGCGACAGGGAGAACACACGGTCGGATTGAGTCGCGTAGCCGGTGGCGACCAAGGTCAGCAGGAAGCGGCGGGCGCCGGCGCGAGTCAGGCCGGCTTCCTCGGCCATTTCGGTCAGGGTCATGCCCGCGGGATGCCGGGCCAGGATTTCCATGACGGCAAGTCCGCGCCCGAGCGAGCCAACGTGATCACGGGAAACGGTCTCCTCGTCCATCTCATCCTCTGACAAAAGCGATTTAGCCAGTATTGACTCCGCCTCGGAGCAGGCGCTAGAAAGTATCGCATATAATACTTTTGTTCGCAATGCGAACTTTTGCTAATTGTGAGGGCGCCGCGATGGTGAAGTTCCTGCCGCTTAAACAGGCCGTCGCGGAAAACCTGAAAAATGGCGACACGGTCGCCTTCGAAGGCTTCACCCATCTGATCCCGACAGCTGCCGCGCATGAGGCGATCCGCCAGGGGTTTCGCGACCTGACCCTGATCCGCATGACACCCGATCTGATCTACGACCAGATGATCGGCATGGGCATGGCGAAGAAAATCGTCTTCTCCTATGTCGGCAATCCCGGTGTCGGCCTGCTGCGGCGCGCCCGCGATGCGATCGAGAACGGTTTTCCCCGGTCGATCGAGGTCGAGGAGCACAGCCATGCCGGCATGGCCAACGCCTATGAGGCGGGCGCGGCCGGCCTGCCTTGCGCGGTGTTCCGTGGCTATCGCGGCGCCGGGCTGGCCGCGGTCAATCCGAACATCAAATCGGTCACCTGTCCGTTCACCGGCGAGGTGCTGGCGGCGGTGCCGTCGATCCGGCCCGATGTCACTTTCATCCATGCGCAGAAGGCCGACAAGAAAGGCAATGTGCTGGTCGACGGCATTATCGGCATCCAGAAGGAGGCGGTGCTGGCGGCCAGGCGCGCCGTGGTGACGGTCGAGGAGGTGGTCGACAATTTCGACGATTTGCATCCGAACCTGACCGTCCTGCCGCGCTGGACGATCGCGGCGATTTCGATCGTGCCCGGCGGTTCGCATCCGTCCTATGCGCACGGCTATTATGCGCGCGACAATGCCGCCTATCTCGAATGGGACGAGATTGCCGCCAACCGTGAGAAATTCCAAAAGTGGATGC
>NZ_RZSJ01000416.1:0-5653 GCF_003998025.1 Mesorhizobium sp. M8A.F.Ca.ET.021.01.1.1 | reverse complement strand
GCTGCAGCATCAGGCGAGGCTGGAAAAGCGCGCCACGTTGCCAGGCCAGCAGGCCGACGAAGAGCGAGGCGAACGCCCCTCTGATCAGCATGACCTGCGCCATGTTCATCGACTGTGAAGAGTATTTGGTAATGGCGTCGTTGAGCGTGAAGCCAACCATCGCCACCACCATGAACAACGCGCCGCGAAGATTTGGGGAAAGGGGCAAGACACCTACCGATTGCCTGAGCAAGCAAGCCTGTAACAGCCCGCCACGAAACAGCAATGGCAAAGGGCTGGGCCAGCACCGGATACCCATCGTCGCCGGCGTGAAATCATCCCGGATCAGGCACGAATTCGGTCGGAAGGCGGCGTCGTCTCCCGACACTTGTACAGCCGAGGCGACGTCTATTTCTTCGGCGTCAGCACCTCGGTGCCGTTGCCGTCCTTGCCGGCGATGGTCCACAGGCCATGCAGCGACCCGTCATCCTCGACCTTGTAGACGACGAGGCCGATATCCTTGCCCATGACGTAGCCGGCGGAGAATGCATTGTCGTTGCGCATGCAGATGCCATCCGAAGACGAGCCGCCCGTCTCCCAATGGATCGCGCAGGTGGTCCCGCTGGTCAGTGTGATGGTGGCTTCGCCATCATAGGCCGAACCGTCGAAATTGGTGCCGGCGACGGTGTAAGTGCCGCCGATCGACTGGGCAGCCGCGGGCAGGGCGGCCAGGCCGAGCAGGGCGAAGGAAAGAAGAAGTTCGCGCATGATGTAATCCCCCGAGAAAGCGAAGAACCGCTACGGAACGGAGGCTAGGCGGGAAACCGTCACCAGTAAATCAGACGGATATTTGCGGACAAAGATTTTGTTTGCGGTGTGGCTAAAATGCTGATGGCCGCCTACGGCTCATGGCCCCTTGAGGCTGCCGGCGATGACGCCGACCAACAGGTCATATTTCGATTTCAGCGCCGGCGGATAATCGATCCAGACCGTGCGGATGACGCCATCCCTGCCAAACAGCCGCCGCTCATAAAAGATCTTTCCATCCTTCACGCCCGACAGCACCGCCCAGTCCTTGCCGGCTTTGCTGTAGGTGACTTCGTACCATGGTTCATTGCTCGCCTTTTCGCCGGCAATGAACCCCTTCGGCGTGTCGTCATCGACATTGAATATGCCGGAGCAGGTCAGGCTGGCGCCGTCCGCGCTTAGCCACATCTGGCCGTCGCCATTTTCAGGCTCTGGCTGGCGATCGGTGAAGATATCGCCGGGAAAGGTGCAGACGGTGCCGAAGCGCTCGTTCACATAGGTGGATTGCGCGGCAATAGCGGTGGTCGCCGAGACCACGGCTAGCGATGTCACGATTGAATAGAGCCACCGCATGTCTGACCCGAAGCCGATGATTGCGGGGCAATTCTTGCACAGACAGACGAGAAGGTCAGCCGCCCGTGACACTCATATGGCGTGACACCGAAGGGCGGCTGGTGCGGCGGTCGATGATGAAGTCATGACCTTTCGGCTTGCGGCCGATGGCTTCGTCTATGGCGTCAGCGACAAGTTCGTTGCCTTCGGACGCGCGCAACGGCGCGCGCAGATCGGCCGCATCCTCCTGGCCAAGGCACATATAGAGCGTGCCCGTGCAGGTCAGCCTGACCCGGTTGCAGCTTTCGCAGAAATTATGCGTCATCGGCGTGATGAAGCCGAGTTTTCCGCCGGTCTCGGCGACATGGACATAACGGGCCGGGCCACCGGTCTTGAAGGGGATATCGGTCAGCGTGAACTGGCGCTCAAGCGAAGCGCGCAGCAGCGACAGCGGCAGATACTGGTCGGTGCGGTCGGCGTCGATCTCGCCCATCGGCATGGTCTCGATGACGGTCAGGTCCATGCCGCGGCCATGCGCCCAGCGCATCATCTCGGGCAGTTCGACGTCGTTGAAATCCTTCAACGCCACCGCATTGAGCTTGACTTTCAATCCGGCCGCCTGAGCCGCGTCGATGCCGGCCATGACCTTGCCGAGATTGCCCCAGCGCGTGATGGCGTGGAATTTGTCGGCATCGAGCGTGTCGAGCGAAACGTTGATGCGCTTGACACCACGATCGGCGAGTTCGGCGGCGAAGCGCGAAAGCTGCGAGCCGTTGGTGGTCAGCGTCAGCTCTTCCAGCGCGCCGCTTTCAAGGTGCCGCGAAAGCTGGCGCACCAAGTGCATGATGTTCTTGCGCACCAGCGGCTCACCCCCGGTGAGGCGCAACCGTTTGACTCCCTTTTCGATGAACACGGTGCAGAGCCGGTCGAGTTCTTCCAGCGACAACAGGTCCTTCTTGGGCAGGAAGGCCATATCCTCGGCCATGCAATAGGTGCAGCGGAAATCGCAGCGGTCGGTGACCGACACTCTGAGATAGCTGATCGTGCGACCGAAGGGGTCGATCATGTTCATGTTCGAGCGTTTCCGTGGCCGTTAACGGCGTCGTTATATACAGCTATGTGATACGATCCAGCCCGCCATTCAAGATAGCTTGCCTTGATCTTTGGTAACATTCCCCGACCGACATTGCGTGTCGGACACCGTTGACGCCTTTGCGTACGGAGCGAAGCAGCGTAGGGAAGGGGAATTCAAGCAGGATCGACCATGACGGCGCCGAAAGAACTGAGGGTCTCGAAGGACCGCAAGCTGCTCACCGTGACGTTTCCGGGCCACCAGCCGTTCGAGCTGCCGGCGGAATTGCTGCGCGTGGCGTCGCCTTCCGCGGAAGTGCAGGGTCATTCGCCGGAACAAAGGGTGACGGTTCCCGGCAAACGCAATGTGGCCATCCTGAAGATCGAACCGGTCGGCAATTACGCCGTGCGCATCACCTTCGATGATTGCCATGACACCGGCATCTTCACCTGGAATTACCTGCACACGCTCGGCCACGAGAAGGACGCACGCTGGAGCGTCTATCTCGCGGAACTCGCCGAGAAGGGCCTGAGCCGCGATCGTTAGCCGCCATTGCGTCGTCAAAACGTCACGTGTCGGGCGTAGGGGCGGCGGATCGGGAGACGGAAAATGTCGGTCATCACCACAGTAGAACAACTCGAAGCCCTTTACGGACTGCCCGGCGAAGCCTCCGTGATCAAGGAACTCGACCATGTCATTCCCGAATACGCCGCCTTTATCGAAGCGTCCCCGTTCGTCGCGCTCGCGACCAGCGGTCCGGAAGGGCTGGACTGTTCGCCGCGCGGCGATCTCGCGGGTTTCGTGCGTATCGTCGATGCGAAAACGCTGATGATGCCGGACCGGCGCGGCAACAACCGTGCCGATTCGTTGAAGAACATCATCCGCGACCCGCGCGTCGGCCTGCTGTTCCTGGTGCCGGGCTCCGGTACGACGCTGCGCATCAATGGCCGGGCGCATATCACCACGGATGCGGCGTCGTGCGCGTCGTTCATGGTCGACGGCAAGCCGGCGCGTTCGGTCACGGTGATCGACGTCGATTCGGTCTATTTCCAGTGCGCCCGGGCGATCGTGCGGTCGGAACTGTGGAATCCGGAGAGGCATGTCGATCCGAAATCGCTGCCGACACCCGGAAAGATCCTGGAAATCACCAGCCGCAAGAATATCGACGGCGAAACCTACGACAGGGAATGGCCGGAGCGGGCTAAAAAATCGATGTGGTAGTGAGTTGAGGGGCGGAAAGGCCGATCACGCCTCGTTCAGCACGTCATAGATCTTGCGCATCTGCTCGCCGATCATGTCGCATTGTTCCGGCGTCGACTGGCTCATCGCCTTCTCGATCAGCGCCATATGCACTTTCAGCGCCTGCATCAGCAGCGCCTCGCCGCCTTCGGTCAGCGTAAGCCGCAAGATGCGCTTGTCCTTCTCATCGCCTTCCCGCCGCAGTAGGCCACGCGCCTCGAGCTGCGGCAACAGCATGGTGATGTTGGAGCGGCCGACGAGCAGCTTGCGGGCAAGGTCGTGCTGCGACATGCCGGGATGGCGATAGAGGTTCATCAGCACGTCGAGTTGCGCTGGCTTCAGGTCGAGCGGCGCGAGTTTCACCGCCAGCGTGCGCTCCAGCACATGGCACGCGCGCGCCACCGCGACCCAGTTGCGAAAACGCGGGTTATCCCAGGGTAGCTCTTGTTTATTGTTCATCTTTGAACTATTATGTTCATGCTTGAACGTATGGATGGATTCTGACTATGGCATCATTCGGGCTGAAGGTCATCCGAGGTGTGTTTGGTGCGGCCGAACATGTCGCGCCGCGCATCACCGGACGCGCGGCTTTCGAATTGTTCTGCCGTACGCCGAGCACCAGGACATTGACCGACGGCGAGCGCCGCGCCATCGACCGCGCCGCGGAGTTCATGGCTGAGGCGCGGCATCACCGGCTGAAAACCGCGACCGGCTGCGTCATGGTGCATGAATTTCGTCCCGAGCCGGGCCGCGAGCCTGCCGGCACCGTCCTCGTCATCCATGGCTGGCGCTCGCGTACCGAATACATGCGCGCCCTGATCGAAGGTTTCCGCGCTGCCGGCTATAGGGTCGTCTCGCTCGACCTTCCCGGTCACGGCCATTCGCAGGGCAGGCACCTGAACATGGTCAACGCTGTCGAAGCCGCAAGAGTGGCCGGCGAATGGTTCGGGCCGTTCGTGGCCGCCGTCGGCCATTCCTTCGGCGGCGCCGTCGCCGCCAATGCCATCGCCGGTTCCGTCAAGGACATCCCGCCGCTGGCGGCCGCACGCCTCGTGCTGATCGCGGCACCAAGCTCGCTGCCGGCAATCTTCGCCGACTTCAGCCGCATGCTCAATGTCGGTCCCCGCTCGCAGGTCGCCATGGCCGACCGTGTCGAATATCTCTCCGGCCGGCCACTGCACGAATTCACCGGCGACCGCCAGCTCGCCCAGGCGCCCGTGCCGACGCTGGTCATCCATGCCCCCGATGACCGTGAAGTGCCGGCTGAACACGCACGACGCTATGCCGGCGCAGGCGACCATGTGCGGCTTCACTGGGCCGATGGGCTTGGCCATCGCCGCATTCTGGCCGACAAGGGCGTGGTTGAACGCGCCGTCGGCTTCGTGACCACGCAGCGCGGGCCGTCGCCACTCCACTGAGCGGCATTCAGGCTTTCTTCTTTTCCCCGGGCTCGACGGGCAATCCGGCTGCCTTCCAGGCCGTGTAGCCGCCAAGAATATGCTTGACCGGCGAAAGCCCCATGTCTTGCGCCGTCTTGGTGGCCAGCGCCGAACGCCAGCCGCCGGCGCAGAAGAAGACGAAGCTTTTTCCGGAAGCGAAGAAGGGCTTGTGGTAGGGACTTTCGGGATCGATCCAGAACTCCAGCATGCCACGGGTGACATGCTGGGCGCCGGGTATTCTGCCGTCACGTTCGATCTCTCGAGGGTCGCGAAGATCGACGAAAATGGTGCTTTCGTCTTCAAGCAGTCCTGCCGCTTCCTCGGGCGAAACCACTTCGATCTCGGCGTTGGCCTCATCCAGCAGTTCGCGATACCCTTTTTTCACGTCGTCCCTCCCGGCCGCAGGTTTGCTGGTAAGTCGAATTTCGAGCACAACGAACGGGATTTGTCACGCCTCGACGGCGTCGGCCATGGTCTTCCAGGCGGCCATTGCGCCGGCCACCGTCGCCAGCAGGGCGGCGCGGGAAGCGCCGTCGCGCGCCTGGATCGACATGCCGTGCTGGAC
>NZ_RZSJ01000415.1:0-5658 GCF_003998025.1 Mesorhizobium sp. M8A.F.Ca.ET.021.01.1.1 | reverse complement strand
GCAGCGGCACCGAGAGGATTTCCAGCACGTCGTCGATCGACAGCATTTCGCCGCGCGCGGCGCGCGCCGCGCGCGGCGAAATGCTGTCGATCGACGACGTGCTGGAAATCCTCTCGGTGCCGCTGCTCGGCATCATCCCGGAAAGCCAGGACGTGCTGAGGGCTTCCAACCTCGGTTCGCCGGTGACGCTGTCGGAACCGCTCAACAACGCCGCCAAGGCCTATCTCGAAGCGGCAAGGCGGCTGGAAGGCGAAGATTTGCCGGTGGTGGTGCCCTTCGAACGCAAGGGTTTCCTCGACCGTCTGCTCGGAAGGAGGGCCGCATGAGCATCCTCGACCTCTTCAAGCGGCGCACCAGCGCGCCGGTGGCGCGCGAGCGGCTGCAGGTGCTGCTCGCCTATGAGCGCCGCAGCCGTGGCCAGCCCGATCTCGTCTCCATCCTGCGCGAGGAGATCATGGCTGTGATCGCCAAGCATGTGCAGATCGACCAGGACTACCTCCAGGTCTCGATGGACCGCGGCGAGACCATGTCGACGCTGGAAATCGACATCCAGATCCCCAACAAGAGCGCCGTGCCGCTGGCCATGGCGGGGTGAGTTAGCACGACTGGTTCCTCGCCCCCACGTGAGTGGGGAGAGGTGGCCGCGAAGCGGTCGGAGATGGGGAGCGCGGCGCTGGCGGGTTCCCTCTGATCATTTCAATGCCACTCCGTCTCGGGCTCCGCCCGAGCCGCCTTGCCGGGGCGAGCCACGGGGCTCGCCCGTCCTTCGGCCCCCTCATTTCATGGCTGCGAGGAATTCCGGTCCGGCGGCGTCGGCGCCGCTCCAACCGACCAGCCCTCCACCGAAGTGGGCAGGGTTGCTCGGCATCCAGATCGCCAATGTGCTTAGTTCACGTTCGCTAACAGGGGCTTCCCCTGCGGAACAAGCGGGAGTAAGGATATATATTAGCAATTTGTTAAATATGCGATTGAGTATGCGTAGGGGAGTTCGCCATGAACTTCAAGAACCTGATCAAGCGTGCTGAAGACGTAGATAACGCACTCCAGGAGTTGCAGGACGATCTGGCGGACGCCCTGGATGCCAGCCTCGACAGCGACTACCAGACGCCAACGGGCGATGATGTCCCCGATGCCGGGTCAGCCGCCGATGCCTCGCCACCCCAGGCCGACGCGGCGCCTGCGGATGCCGCGGACGTTCCGGATGGGACGGGCAGCGCCGACACCGCCGAAACCACGCCGCGACTGACGCCCCATGCCCAGACCCGGCTGGCGGCGTTGAATGCCTTCGAAGGGATGTTCCACGACGCCAGGGACTATCTGGATGAGATCAACGGCAAATTGTCGGAAATCTCGACCTCGCACCATCTGACGCGCGAATTCCTCAACATCCTGCACACCGACATTCTTCGTGCCAATGAGCTGGAGCTCGCGAATGCCGGCCTGATCGCGGAGCAGAGAGCGCTGTCGGAAAAGCTGCACGACACGGCGGCGAAGCTGCGCGAGCGTGACGGCGCGTGCGAATTGCTGCAGCAGCGCGAGACCAGCCTGGTCCAGGACCGGGAGACGCTTCGCGCAACGCTTGCAGCTGTAAGGCTCGAACTTGCCGAGGCGGCCAATGCCAGCGCCAAGCGCGACGCGGAATTCGGCGACATCGCCAACCGGCTGACGGCCAGGACGGTCGAGGCCAACAGGCGCTTGCGCGAGAGCAAGATGCTGCGGGAAAAACACGTCACCCTGTCGGCCGAGCTCGACAAGGTGTTGAAGCGGGAGACCCAGGCGCGTCACAGGCTGGACGAGCTTTCGACGATCCACGCCAGCGAAGCGGCGCGGCTCGCCGAACTGCTGGCCGCGCTCGCAAGGAGCGAGAAAGAGGAGATGCGGCTGCAGAAGTCGCTCGAGGCCACACAGGCGAAGCTGGCGGAAAAGACCGAATCGGCCAGCATGATGGAAGGCGACTGGGAAGCCGAACGGGCTCGCGGCCAGACGGAAATGCGCGGATTGCGTTCCGAGATACAAGACCTGGAAACGCGGCTGGAGCGGGCCTCGAACGAGAACAGCGCGGCTGCCGCCGAGATCGCCAGGCTCAAGACCGAGCTGGACGACGCAGTGGCCGAAAAGATGATCGCCGAGGAAAGATTGTCCGCGCTCGCCAATGAGAACGAAACCGACAAGCTGAACCTCTCGAAAGCCAACGCCAATCTTTCGCAGCTTGCGCTGCAGCAGGCATCGGAGGACATACAACGAGACGTCCAGCGGCAGGAATGCGAGGATCTGCGGGCCGAAATCGCGTCGCTCAATGCCCGGATCAAGGAATTGCTGCCCTACGAGCGGCTCCACAAGGCCACCAACGCCCGATCGCGTGAGGGCGAGGTGGTCGAGATCGCCACCGTGGTGGCCAAGAAAGCCCGTGCCACGGGCAGGCGGCCCATCCGCAGGACTCTGCGCGCCACGTCGTAGCGCGCCTCGCAGGCGCGGCCGCGGCCCCATTGCTTGGCAGCATCCAGGCTTTGGGCCGCTTTCCACCTTGCGGCATCGCGCAATTACACCGCCGCGAACACCACCGTCTGCGCCAGCCCGCCGCCTTGGCGGTTCTCCAGCGTCACGGTGCCGCCGTAGCGCTCGATGATTTCCTTGGCGATGGCGAGGCCGAGGCCGGCGCCGGGAATGAATTGCTGGCGGCCGGGGTCGACGCGGAAGAAGGGCTCGAAGGCCTTGTTGATGAGGTCGGGCGGAATGCCCGGGCCGACATCCGATATGGAGAGCACGGCGCGCCTGTCGGCGAGGTCGAGCGCGACCGTGCAGGCCTTGCCGTGGGTGGCGGCGTTGACGATCAGGTTGCGCAGCGCGCGGCGCAGGCCGAGCGCGCCGGCGCGCACCGAAACCTTGTCGAGATGGCCGATGGAGACGGAATGGCCGAGCGTGGCCATCTCGGCCGATATGTCGCGCACCATCTTTTCCAGATCCAGCGGCTCGACGGCATCCTGGTTGACCTCCTCGCGCACCAGGCGGATGGCGCTGTCGGCGATGCGGTCGAGCTCGTCGAGGTCGTGCAGCCACTTGTCGCGCTCTTCGTCGAGGAATTCGGCGCGCAGCCGCATGCGCGTCATCGGCGTGCGCAGGTCATGGCCGGCGGCGGCCACCAGCCGCATGCGGCTTTCCATGGCGGTCTTGAGTCGCGACGAGAGCTGGTTCAGCGCGTGCGCCGTCGCCTTGACCTCGGCCGAGCCCACCTCCGGCACCGGCGCCAGCACGCCGTCGCTACCGATCTTGGAGACAGTGGCCTCCAGCATTTCGAGCGGCCGGATCAGCACCGCGGTGAAATAGACGGAGACGGCGGTAGCGCCGGCGACGATCAGCGAAATCCAGCCGGCTAGCACCAGCCATTCGCGTTTGGGCGGATCGATATGGGCAATTTCCAGGACCGCCCAACGGCTGTCTGGCAGGCGCATGGAGGCTCGCTGGCCGGGTTCATCCGGTTTGTCGCTGATGACGGCCAGGGCGTCGAAGCCGCGACGGTGCAGCAGATCATTGAGCATTGCCGTCTCCTGCCGGTCCACCTTGCCATTGGCCGGCCGGTCGCTGAATTGCACCCGCAGCACGTCGGGTATGGGTCCCGGCAGCAGCCGCACCACGAGCTCCATCTGCTGGGCAACCCAGGGCACGACGAGTTCCGGCGGCGGCCCGCCGCCGCGCACGCTGATGACGGCGGCGGTCGCCAGGCCGACGACGCCGACGATCGAGGCAACCAGCAACAGGATGAGGCGGCGGCGCAGCGAGTTCACGCCTGCGCCTCCACCGTCTCGACGCGCGCGGTGAGCTGGTAGCCGCCATTGCGCACGGTCTTGAACAGCGGGCCGTCGCCGGTGTCGGCGAACTTGCGGCGCAGCCGGCTCATCAGCACGTCGACCGAGCGTTCGAGCGGGTCGCGCTCGCGGCCTTGCGTGAGATCAAGCAGCTGGTCGCGCGACAAGAGCCGGCCAGGGCGGTCGAGGAACACCTGCAACAGGTCGAATTCGGCGCCGGTGAGGTCGACGGCCGCACCTTGCGCATCCGTCACCTTGCGCGTGTCCGGCTCCAGCCTGTAGCTGGCGAAGCGGTAGGCGCGGGGCGGCGGCGCGGGTGCCGCTTCCTCCGGCGTCGAGCGTCTCAGCACGGCGCGGATGCGGGCGGTGAGCTCGCGCGGGTTGAACGGCTTGCCGAGATAGTCGTCGGCACCGAGCTCCAGCCCGATGATGCGGTCGACATCCTCCTTCAGCGCCGTCAGCAGGATAACGGGGATATGCGGCTTGCGGTCGCGCAAGGCGCGGCAGATGTCGAGCCCGGAACCATCCGGCAGCATGACGTCGAGCACGATCAGGTCGAACTGGCCCGAGGCCAGCTTCTGCTCGCATTCGCGCCGGTCGGCCGCCACCGAGACGCGAAACCCCTGACCGTCGAGATAGCGCCCGAGCAGCGTGCGGATTTCGCGGTCGTCGTCGACGACGAGGATGTGGGGTTGTGACTGCATTGCCGTGCCCTTTGCTTGGCGCCGATTATAGGGAGAGCGGCGCGCAAGCGGCATGGAAAATTGCAACGCAATGTTTCTGGCCCGGGGCGGGAAACATTGGGAAACAAATTGCCCTTTTGCGGAAACCTTCGGCAACACGCCGACGCGAAGCAGACAAACACGCTTCCTATCCTCCCGGCGTCCAAAGCATGGATGAAAGGAACACCGTCATGCGAAGCAGACTTCTTGCGCTCGGCCTGTTTTCCGCCGCCGCCATCCACCCCGCGCTGGCGGCGCAGCCCGGTCCGGGCGCGGCGCCCGGCGAGCCGCCGGTCATGGCAATGCAGGATGGACCAGATCACGGCCCAATTCGGCATCCGCCGCAAGGATGGGGTCCACAGGGTTTTGGCCCACACGGTTTCGGCCCGGAAGGTTTTGGCCCCCGCCGCATGGGGCCGCCGCCGGAATTCATGCTGGCCGCCCGGCTGGCCGCGCTCGAAACCCGCGTCGGCATCCGCAGCGAACAGCTCGACGCCTGGCGCGACTACACCAGCGCGCTGCAGGCGGTGCTGTCGCCGCCGCGGCCTGATCGCGGTCCGGGCGGTACCGGCGGGCCAGATGGCGGGCCGCAGGCGAAAGGCCCCGATGCGGGGTCTGTCGGCAAGCCCGATCCCTTCGCCTTCCAGGAAAGGCTGGCCGACGACGTCACGGCGCGCGCGGCCTCGGCCGCGAAGCTGAAGGGCGCAATAGCCGAGCTGCGCGCCAAGCTCACGCCGGAACAGCTCGAGATCCTCGCTTCGGCGGAACGCCCGCACGGACCACCCCCCGGTCCCTGGGGCGGCCCGCCGGATGATGCAGCCAGTCCGGCAGGCCCGCCCAATGATGGCCTGGTGATGCCGCCACCCCAGCCCGGGAATGGCTGATAACCTGACCGGCTGCGCCGGCCGGCCCCGGTACCCAACCCGTTCCCGGGCCGGCCGGTTTCCTTCCCGGGCCGGCGGATCGCGCCGTCCCGGGTTCTCCCCATGAGACTGAAGGCACGACAATGTGGGACGCCCTGATGCTGCTGCGGCTGATCGCATCGGCCAGCCCGAAATTTTCGCTCGGCCATCCCGGGCGCGCCAGCCATGCGGCGCTGCCCGGGCGCGCCAGCCATGCGGCGCTGCCCGGGC
>NZ_RZSJ01000414.1:0-5658 GCF_003998025.1 Mesorhizobium sp. M8A.F.Ca.ET.021.01.1.1 | reverse complement strand
AAAAGCAGCGGCGGCTGCTTCGACGGCGGCGTTGGCATCGGCCACGCTTGCCGCCGCCGCGCGCGTCGCCAATTTGCCGGTGAATGGGTCCATGCGCTCGTAGGAAGCCTTGCCTGTTGCCGCCTTTTCGTCGCCGTCGATCAGAAGTCCGATATCCATTGTTCTTTCCCTCGCTCTCGATGGAGCTTCACAGATTAGAAGCCGAGCACTTCGGCATTGATGGATGCTTCGAGGCCACCGTCAACCGGCACATTGGCGCCGTTGACCCAGCGCGCGCCGTCCGAGCACAGGAACAGCACGACAGGCGCGACGTCACCCGATGTGCCGGCACGTCCGACCCGGGCGATATCGCTGTCGACGCGGGCATCGCCAAGCACGGAGCGAAACTGTTTCAGGATCGGTGTTTCGACCGGGCCAGGGCTCACCGCATTGACGCGGATGCCACGCTTCCTGAACAGCTCCTGATGTGCCGCGCGCATCGTCCACAGGAGCAGCAGTTCCTTGGACACGGGGTAGCCTTCCTCGTTCTTCATCGCGTGGTCGGCGACCACTTTGGCGACATCGGGGAAACCTTCGATGCCGACCATCGAGGCGGCGCGGTTGAGATTGGCGCGCCAGCCATAACCGGCGATCGAGGCGACGTTGACGATGGCGCCGCCTTCGCGAAGGCTGGGCGCAAGCACGTCCGAGAGCGCACGCAGACCGAAGAAGTTGACGGCCAGCGTCGAGGCCGCACCGGTGTTGCCGGAGAGGCCGGCGACGTTGCAGAGTGCATCGATGCGCTGCGGCAGGCGCGCGATGAGCTCATCGACGCCCGCCTTCGACGAGATGTCGGCCTTGACGAAACTGCCAACCGCTGCGGCCGGCTCGCGCACATCGGCGCCGATCACGTCGGCGCCGAGCTGGCCGGCAAGCTCCGCCGTGCGTGCGCCGATGCCGGAGGCAGCCCCGGTGATGAGGATGGTCTTGCCGAAAAGCATGCTCATGCCTTCTCCTGATATGTTGTGGCTTGCTGCGACGGGATCATGCCGCCATCGGCGACGTTCGCCGGCAGCTTGACGCGGTAGCCGACCGGCAGCAGGCGCAGCCCAAAGCGCTCCTCGATCGTTCCCCACAGGCCGCGCGGCAGGAAAAGCGAAAACAGCACGGCGGTGGCGCCGAGGCCGATCAGGTACCAGACGCCGGCGCCGCCGAACCAGGTCTCGATGAGGAAGAAGACCAGCGCGCCGAGAATGGCGCCCTCGAACGTGCCGATGCCACCGACCAGAACCATGAAGATCATGTAGGCTGTCCACTGCACGTTGAAGTAGGTTTTCGGCTGGAAGGTGATGGAGGTCGCCAGCCACAATGCGCCGGCAATGCCGATGCCGAAGGCGGCAAGCACGAACAGCAGCCGCTTGGTGCCGGTGACGCGCACGCCGACCGAAGCGGCCGCATCCTCATTGTCGCGAATGGCGCGGATGGCGGCGCCCGTGCTGCCGCGCAGCAGGCCGAAGAGGGCAGCGAGCAGGGCCGTCATCGAGGCTAGCGCCAGCCAGTAGATGGTCACCCGCCTTATCGAGGCATCGTAGACGTTGAGCGAGATCAGCGAGGTGCCGGTTTCGCCCTGCACCAGCCGGTCGAGATTGACCAGCAGATGGGTGAGCGCCGCGATCACCCACATGCCGATGGCGAACTCACCGTTCTTGAGCCGCAGCATGAAGAGCGACAGCGGCCAGGAAACCGCGCCGACGATAATTCCCGATGCAAAGAGCGCCAGGAAAGGATTGAGACCGGCATCGGCAAGACGGATGGCGAAATATGCGCCAAGCCCGAAGAACACCTGCTGGCCGACCGAGACCAGCCCGCCGAAACCGGCCAGCGCGTTCCACATCGCCGCCAGGATCACATAGATGAACAGCGCCGTCATGCGGTCGACCGCGCCGGCCGAGAGGAATTGCGGCGCGATGGCGAGCAGCGCGATGACGATGGCCACGGCGATAGCCGCGATGCGCGAGGTCGCGGTACCACGCTCGATCATGGGCGAAGTCGGAACGACGCTCATGGTGCGCTCCGGGAAGGCAGGTGCAACAGTCCGCGGAGGCCAAGGCCGGATGCCGAAAGCCGCACGAACAGCACGACAAGGAACACGGCATGACCGCCGATCAGAAATCCCTGCGGATGCACTTGCGCGCCGAGCGTCTGGGCCAGCGCCAGTACGATGCCGCCGATCAGCGTTCCCCACAGCGACCCGGCGCCGCCGATCACCGCCGCCTCGAAGGCGAACAGCAATTGCGGCGCGCCGGCATAGGGATCGAATGTCGCGCGCATGCCAAGGAACGCGCCGGCAAGGCCGACGGTGACCATGGCGATGGCGGCAGCGACCGCGTTGGCACGCCGTGCATCGACGCCGACCAGGCCGGCGGTGTCAGGGTCTTCCGAGGTAGCGCGGATCGAGCGGCCAAGCCGGGTGCGGGTCAGGAACAGCTGCAGCCCGCCAAGCAGGACGACGGCGGTGGCGAACATGATCACCGCAAGCTTGCCGACATAGATGCTGCCCGGCCATTCCCAGGAATCATAGGACAGGCTGCCGATGAAGGGCGCCAGCGAACGGGTGTCGGCGCCGAACTGTTCGAACAGCATGTTGTCGATGACGATGGCCAGCCCAAACGTGGTCAGGATCGGCAGCAGGGCACCGCCGCGCGCGCTGCGCTCGAGCAGGAAGCGCTGCAACGCCCAGCCGATCGCGGCCATCACTGGCAAGACGATGAGCAGGCCGAGAAACGGCGGGATGTGGAACCGCGAGGCCAAAAACCACAGCGCATAGGCGGCGAACACGGCAAGGCTGCCATGGGCGAGGTTGATGATGCGCATCACCGAAAACATGAAGGACAGGCCGCAGGCGATCAGCGCGTAATAGCCGCCGAGCAGGATGCCCTGGATGATCTGGTTGCTCATGCGGGAACGCTCCCGGTGCCCTTCCGGTGCAGGCCGAAATAGGCTTTCGTCACCGCGTCGCGCGAAACGCTCCTGCTCGGCCCTTCGAGCGCGATGCGCCCCTCCAGCATGCAGATGACCTTGTCCGAAACCGACAGCGCCCGATTGAGGTCCTGTTCGACGAGGATGATTGTCGTGCCCGAAGCGATCAGCCCCTGAAGTGCCGCATAGACACGGTCGACGATCAGCGGCGAAAGACCAAGCGAAACCTCGTCGAGCAGCAGCACATCCGGATTGCTCATCAGTGCCCGGCCGATCGCCGTCGCCTGCTGCTCGCCGCCCGACAGATGCCCCGTCTTGGCATGGGGGCGCGGTTTCAGATTGGGAAACATGTCCAGCACTCTGTCGACGCTCCAGTCGCCTGGCCGCCCAGTGGTCTTGCCCAGCAGCAGGTTCTCCTCGACCGTCATCCGCACGAACAGCTTTCGCCCTTCCGGCACCAGCGCTATGCCCATGCCGACGCGCCTGTGCGACGGCACGCTGGTGAGATCCGCGCCATCCAGAAGCACACGGCCGGCCGCCGGCTGGTGCGCGCCGGCGATGGCCCTGAGCAGCGTCGTCTTGCCGGCGCCATTGGCGCCGACCAGCGCCAGCGTTTCGCCGCGCTTGACGCCGAAGCTGACGCCGCGCACCGCCTGCAGCAGGCCGTGCCGGACAACCAGGTTCTCGACCGACAGCAGGCTCATTTCGGGCCTCCGCCGAGATAGGCGCGCACGACCTCCGGGTCGGCCATCACCGTTTGCGGCTCGCCATCGGCGATGATCTTGCCCGCATCCATGCAGATCAGCCGCTCGGCCACCTGCAGCAGGATGTGCACGATGTGCTCGATCCAGACGATGCCGATCTTGCGCCGGCGCAGCTCCTTGATCGTGTCGACAAGCTCGCCGGCTTCGCCATCGGTCAGGCCGCCGCCGATCTCGTCCAGCAGCAGCAGCGTTGGCCGGGCCGCCAATGCGCGTGCCAATTCCAGACGTTTCCGGTCGAGCAGGCCGAGCGTCTCGGCGCGCCGGTTGGCGACCCCAAGCATGCCGCACAGCTTCAGCGAGCCGAGCGCCTCCTCATAGGCCTCGTCGCGGCCGAGCCCCGCGCCATGTGACGCGGCAACAAAAACATTCTCGAAGGTGGTCATGCCGCTGAATGGTTTCGGCACCTGATGCGTGCGCACCAGGCCCAGCCGGCAGCGCGCCGTGGCCGGCAGCGCTGTTACATCGCCGCCCTTGAAGGAGACCGAGCCGGCGCTCGGAGGAAAGGCGCCTGAAAGCACGCTGAGCAGCGTGGTCTTGCCGGCGCCGTTCGGGCCGACAATGCCGACCGCCTCGTCGGCGGCCATGGCGAAGTCGACGGCCTCCAGCACCACGAGCGCGCCGAAGCGCTTGTGGATGCCGGCGGCGGCGAGAACAGCCTGTTGTTGCGGATGGGTCACCAGGCGGTCCTCGTCAGCGGTCCATCAGCCGTTGTAAGGCAGAAGCTTGGCTTCGACAGGCACGTTCGGATCGGTGGCGTTCTCGGTCACGACGTAGTCGAGCGGGAACTTGCTGCCTTCCTTGGCGGCAATCCATTGCGTGCCGATGATCGGGCCGGGCGAGACATTGGCCACCGGGCCGCCGGTGAAGTCGACCTTGCCGATCATGGTTTCGGTCTTGAGCGTGCTCAGCGCCTTGGCCACAGCCGCCTTGTCCTTGGCATTAGAGCTCGCTTTCAGCGCCTCGAAGCCTGCGTCGAGCAGCGACATCGAGGCGCCGAGCTGCTGCGTCCATTGCTTGCCGCTCGCCGCCTCGTAGCCGTCGGCAAGCTCGGTCCCCGAGACGCCGGTCAGCGGCGACTTGTATGGAAAGGCCTTGTGCCAGTAGGCGGCGCTCGAAATCTTCATGCCGAGGTCGCCCAGTGCCTCGATGTCGGATGGGAACAGGCCGGTCTTGGCCACCTGGCAGGTCTTGATCTGCTTGATCAGGCCTTGCTGCGCCGCCTGACGCCAGAAGGCGGCGAAGTCAGGCGGGATCGGGAACGAGTTGAAGATCTCGACGCCTTCCTGCTTGAACAGGGCGATCTGCGAGGAATAGTCGGTGGTGCCGGTCTCATAGGCGCCGGGATCGACAATGGTAAAACCCTGCTTGGCCAGCAACGGCGCCAGATGAGCGCGGATGGCGTTGCCGTCGGCGTCGTTCGGATACATGACGCCGACCTTCTTGTTGGTCTCGATCAGGTTCCACTGCGAGACGTAGGCCCTGAAGAATTCGTCGACCCCGAAGCCGAAATGATAGGTCCATTTGAAGGGCGAGGGCGCGCCGGGCTTGGCGCCGCGGCCGAAATACCAGGCTTCCCACGGCATGACCGTTGATAGACAAGGCACGCCGGCGGCTTCGCAGGCATCGGCCACCGGGTTGATCACCTCGGGCGTCGACACCGCGAGCATCAGGTCGATGGCCTGGTTGTTGATCAGGTCCTTGGCGAGCTGGCCCGCGCGGGAGGGATCCGATTGCGTGTCCTGGTCGAGGATTTCCACGCTGTATTTCTTGCCGCCGAGCTCGATGCCGCCGGCCAGCGCCTTGCGGGCTAGGTCGAGCACATAGCCGTCGGTCTCGCCGAAGCCACCGAGCGGTCCGGTGCGCGGGCTGACGAAGCCGACCTTCAGCGTGTTCTCAGCCTGGGCGAAGGCCTTGCCGCCACCAAGCGCGAGTGCCG
>NZ_RZSJ01000413.1:0-5692 GCF_003998025.1 Mesorhizobium sp. M8A.F.Ca.ET.021.01.1.1 | reverse complement strand
CCGCGGGCCGGCGGTGCTGAAGAACCCCTCGAAGACCCCCGCGGCCTCGGTGCCCGCCGTGCCCGGCGACAGGCGCCGCGCGATCAAGCCCGCCGCTGCTGCAGCCGATAGATGGCCGGCCTCGTAGAGCAGATGCGCGGCACATCCCGCCACCAGCGCCGTCGAGCGCAATCCGTCGAGCACGGCCGCCAGCCCATTGCGCCAGGCATCCAGAACGTCCTGTTCCGGTTCGACCAGCTTGATTGCCTCGTCGGCCTTGCGCATGACGCCGACCAATGCGGAGGAAGCCTGCGCATCGAGATCACGGGCGGCATAAGGGAGTGCGATCCCGCCTTCGACAATCAGTCGCGCCAGGAGACCGGACAGGCGGGCGGTTTCGGTCTTGCGGGCTTCGCCATAGCGGATGATGTCAGCGAGCGGCGGAACCGATGCCAGGATTTCGAGGCATTCGCTGCTGTGCGCCGCGCGTTCCTCCAGCGTCGCGAGACCGACGGTCGAGGCTTCCGACAGGTTCGCCGTGATGGCGCCTTGAACGAGTGCCGCCAAGGCGTCGAGGGATGACGCCGCGGAAATCATCTGGATCAGCCGGCCGTTGGCAGCTTTTTCGATGGTCGGGCCATGGACCAGGTTCTCGACCAGGCGAACGGCATATTCCGGCTCCCATGACAGGGTCCAGCGCTCGCGGAAGGTGCCGCGGCTGCGGCCTGCGTCGGTCAGCTTGCCCCAATGCACGCCAAGCACATTCAGCCGGTGCAGCAAGGTCGACCGAAACAGCCCGCTTTCACTGCGCAGGTCGACCGACAATTCGCGCTCCAGCGCCTCGGGCTTCAGCCGCGCTGCCTTCTGGTTGCGCTGCAGGTCCTCGATCAGCGGCGCCAACGGGGTATCGGGCGGAATTTCGCCGACATCCGCACCCAACAGCAGTTCGGCCTCGACCAGCGCCCACAGGATGGCTTCGCCGTTGAACAAGGCGGCGATCGCGGCGTCGCGCAATTCCTCGAAGCCGGGCTTTGGCCGTTCGCGGATCACAGCCAGCGCGCGGGCCAGCCTTTCGGCTTCGATCAGCGAGGCGGTCGAGACCATATGCCCCTTCGCCCTCAGCACGGCGGCGATCATGGCTAGCCACAAGGTCGCCGCGTCATGCCGGCCGCGGGTGCGCCACAGATGCTTGCACCAGCCCGGTGCGACAACGCCGGCGCCATAGCCGAAGCCAAGCGCCAGGCGCGGTCCGGTCCATGGCGCCCAGGTCATCGTGCTCTTGCGCCGGGCTGGCCCTTTCAGGAGAGCCTGATCCTCTTTTTGCGGACGTGTCGCCTGCAGTGCCGGCACATGGAAGGCGCCGCAGACGACAGCGATCGGCCCGTCGAATTCCTTGCGCGCGGCGGCGATCTCAAGCCGCATATGCGCTTCGCGTTTGGCCTCGAATTCGGCAAGCGGACCTTCGCCTTCGCGCAGTGTCGTCATCGCATCGGCTATGGCCGCGAAGATCGGCCCCGGCTCCGGGTTCTGCTCGATGATGTCTGCCCACCAGCTTTCGCCATCCTCGTAGCCGGCGGCTTGTGCCAGCGCGCCGATCGGGTCACGCAGATGCGGCGCCGTTTCGCTCTCGACCTTGGCTTCCGTTTCGTCGGCGGCAGCTTCCTGCGCATCGTCAAGCGGTGCTACCCGGGCTGATGACGGCAGGTCTATGAAGCGCAATGCAGCGCTGTTGCCAGCGGCCCACAGGGCCGCCTGGTATTCCGGCGAGAACTCGGCGAACGGCCAGAAGCTTGTCGAAGCTGGATCGTCTTCGGGATAGCACAGCAGCGCCACCGGCGGCTGCATTTCGGGGCGGGCGAGCAACGGCAGCAGCGCGGAAGCATCCGCGGGCCCCTCGATCAGCACGGCGACCGGTTTCAAATCATGCAACGCCTGCACCAGGCTGTCGGCGGAGCCGGGCCCGTGATGGCGTATGCCGAAATAGGAAACCTCGCCCTGCGCCATGGCGTCAGATCGCTGCGTTCAAGGCCGCGTAATAACCGGCATAGTCGGGCCGCTTCTTCAGCACCGTCTCCAGATATTCCTCCAGCACGAGCTTGTCCTGCACCGGATCTTTCACGATCGCGCCGACGAGGCTGGCGGCCAGGCCTTCGGCGCCGAGATTGCCGCCATCGAACCATGCCGCCTGGCTGAGCCCGCCGACCATGGTCGCGATCGCCTCGGCCGTGGACAGCGACCCGGATGGCGTCTTCAACGTCACCTTGCCGTCCGATGTCGCGCCCGAGCGAAGCTCGCGGAAAATGGTCAGCACGCGAGCGATCTCGTCGCCGACATTCTTCGGTACCGGCAGGTCGAGACCGCCGGCCATCTCGCCGACGCGCTTGGAGACGATCGCCACTTCCTCCGCCATATCTTCGGGCAAGGGCAGCACGACGACGTTGAAGCGGCGCTTCAGCGCCGAGGACAATTCGTTGACGCCTTTGTCACGGTTGTTGGCGGTGGCGATGATGTTGAAGCCGCGTTGTGCGTAGATCGAGGTGTTGAGCTCGGGGATCGGCATCATCTTTTCGGACAGCACGGTGATCAGCGTATCCTGCACGTCCGAACCCATGCGCGTCAGTTCCTCGAGGCGGCAGAGCTTGCCGCCTTGCATGGCGCGATAAAGCGGTGTCGGCACCAGCGCCTCCTCGCTCGGGCCCTTGGCCAGGAGCTGTGCGTAGTTCCAGCCATAGCGGATCTGGTTTTCGTCGGTGCCGGCGGTGCACTGCACGATCAGCGTCGAGTCGCCCATGATGGCGGCGGCGAGATGCTCCGACACCCAGGATTTGGCTGTCCCGGGAACACCAAGCAGCAGCAGGGCGCGGTCGGTTGCGAGCGTCGCCACCGCGGTTTCCATCAATCGGCGACGGCCGACATATTTCGGCGTAATCGGCGTGCCGTCGTCGGCTTTCCCGCCGAGGAGATAGGTCAGCACCGCCTTTGGCGACAGGCTCCAGCCGGCGGGCTTTTGCCGATCGTCGTTACGCGCCAGCGCCTGCAACTCGCCGGCATAGGCCTGCTCGACCGGAAGACGGATGACTGCGTTCATTTGCTGTTCTCCGGATTTGATCATTTTCGAGATTCGGACTGATATTCGGCCAGCGCCGCGTTGAGGCGCAGCAAGCCGAGCGAAGGGGCTGCCGGCGGCATGCCGGCTGTTACCATCTCGTCGATCAGCCGCTTTGCCGTGGCTGACGTGGCAAGAAAGCCAAGCATTTCGAGGACGTTGTCGGCGGTCCGCCTGGCGGCGTCATCGCTTCCGCCAACGGCCGGACGCAGCGCCTGCAGGACCTGCCCAAGGTCGCCCCACTCCACCCAGCCCGCCTCGGCGGCTTCGAGCAGGCTGAGCGAGGCGAGATATGCCGCGTCTTTCAAGATCAGCCGGATGAGGGCCTGTTTTCTTCCGGTATCCAGGCGCGGCATCAACTGGAGCACGAAAAGCGCCGGCTTGCCGCCTTCCGCGACAAGCGTGTCGGCCATGTGCGCCACCGCGCCATCGCTGCCCGAGGCGGCCACCATTCGCGCGAAAAAGATATCGGCATTGTTGTCGGCGCCGAACTGCCAACCGGCGATGAATTCGGTTTCGCCAACGCCAAAGCGTGTGGCGAGATCAACGAGATTGCAGGTGCCGAACAATTCGGCGCGGCGCTGGTCCTGCGCCGGGGATTTTGGTTTCACCGGCGTGTAGGTCGCGCGACGGCGGATGAACCCGGATTTGCCCGCGCTGACGAAGGCAGCAAGTTCGGTGACCGGATCTTCGCCTCCGCCCTCACCTGGAAGGCCGTGCTGACCCAACCTTGCCAACAGCCGGCCAGCGAGTTCGCGCACTTTGCCTGAGCGATCGGCGGAGAGCCCCTTCAGAAACGGCACGTCATCCGGCCCCAGCCCGAAATGCATGAGTTGGATAAGGGCAAGCCTGATCTCCGCAGGCTCGCCGGATCCCTTGGTCTCGATCAGCAGCCTGGCCGAAGCCGGTTCGCGGCGGCGCATCTCGGCCAGTGCCGTACGCCGCGCCGCGGGGTAGAAATCATCCCAGTTTTGCGCCGTCAGCCTGTCTTGGCTGATATGGCTTTGCCCTTCGACGCCCGCCTGCCAGTCGACCCAGGGGGCATAGACATCAGGACTGTCCTGATCCGACGCGGCCGGCATCCAGTCCATTGGATGCAGCACCAGGCCATGGCTGGCGACAAGCGTCACCACCCGTGCCTTGCCCCTTGTGTCGGCCGCCTGTTTGAGTGCGGCTCTGACAAGCGGCCGCAGCCGGTCGGGCAACATCGGCAAAGCGAGTTCTGGTAACTGAGGGCGGCGTTTCAGCGTCGATGGCGCGGCGGG
Organism: Mesorhizobium sp. M8A.F.Ca.ET.021.01.1.1; assembly: GCF_003998025.1. Lineage (NCBI taxonomy): Bacteria > Pseudomonadati > Pseudomonadota > Alphaproteobacteria > Hyphomicrobiales > Phyllobacteriaceae > Mesorhizobium > Mesorhizobium sp. M8A.F.Ca.ET.021.01.1.1. The sequence continues at coordinate 1,342 of NZ_RZSJ01000413.1, read as the reverse complement.
CCGCAAAGCGATTTCAAGCGCCTGCGCGGCGATCGCCAGCAGCCGGCGCTCCTTCTCGTCGGGGTCCGAACCGCCGGCGATTTGCCGCCACGCCACCGGGGCCAGATCGAAGCTCGTTCCGCCGGTGATCCAGCAGTCACGCATCGCCGCCAGGCCGATCTGCTCAAGCTCGTTCACGACAGGTCGAGCCTCCCGAAACTGCTCCGCGCCGCCAGGAGGTCGAGCCGGCTGCCGTTCCAAAGCGCGACCGTGGCCGCGAGATCGATGCCGAGCAGGGTTGGACTGACAGCCTCGTTGATCGGCAGAGCGATGCCGTTCGGGTCGCCAGCCGCCTGCCACCAGGGCGCGCCCCGGTCGTCGAGCAGGATCGCGCCTGGCGGCAGCATGACAGGACAATCGGTGAGCCACGGCGCCGCGTCCTGACAGAAAAGATGCGTGGCGAGCGGATCCGGTTCGCTCGACGCAACAGCAGGCCACTCGCCCGACGAAACCTTACCCTTGCGGTCCATCACCAGGGCACGCAGCGGCTGGCGTGACGGATAGAAGATCAGCCGCGCGTCGAAGCGGTCGCCTGGTGTGAAGGCGTTGGACCGGCGGCCGGCCGAAGCCGGGAAATAATCGAGCAGAAGCGCGAATTGCGGAGCGGCACTCCTGAGATCGAGCAGCCAGGTCGAATGGCTGACGAGGCCATCGCGGCGGGTCTCGATCTTCTCGCCGAGAACCTCCCATGCACTTTCGACCTGGACCGCGTGGGGGCTTGCCAGAACCTGCTCGCGCGTTTCGGAAATCGACACCAGCCGCTTTATTTCGGGATCGTCGGGCGCGGCACGCCAGGCCTTGGCCAGCAGCACCAGCTTGCCAAGTTCGCGGATCGCCGCATCGGGCCGTTCTTCGCTGCGCAGCGACATCAACCGCGACGGAATCTCATCGAGACGGCCGGCAAGGGCCGTCGCCTTCATGTCGACCAGCCGCGCGGCAATCCGGCGGCAACGGTCGCTGCTGTTGTCGACAAATCCGGCAAGACCAAGCCGCAACTGATCCGATATCCACTGGTCCATCTCGTCCAGCGCCGCCGACACCGAAGATCGTGTCTCCTCGGCCCGCTTGCGCTGTGCCGTTTCGCGGCGTTCCACGGCCGCCGTGTCTTCCACCTCGGTGCTCTCGTCGGTCCGCGCGGCTTCACCGATGCTCTTGCCGCTGGCACCCGAGGCCTGTTGCGTGGGCGGCGGCGTGGTCTTCCTGCGGCGGCCAAGCCAATCATTCACCCACTCCGGCGTCGAATCGGCCGGGGTAAAACTGGTCGGCACCGTGGCGGCGATCCACATCAAGGCCAGGCTGTGCT
>NZ_RZSJ01000412.1:0-5704 GCF_003998025.1 Mesorhizobium sp. M8A.F.Ca.ET.021.01.1.1 | reverse complement strand
GTCGTACTTTGGCCGAAAATATGGAGCACGTTGCCTGGAATGAACATCAGGATGTGGTCCGCCCGGCCAACAGACCAATTACCCAAACCGGCGGTGTCGTGGGCTTGAAGGGAAATCTTGCCCCTGAAGGCGCGATCGTGAAGGTCGCGGGCATGGCGGAGTTGAAATTCTCCGGCCCGGCGCGCTGTTTCGATTCGGAAGAGGAATGTTTTGAGGCGGTGACGAACCGCGCCTACCGCGAAGGCGAGGTTCTGGTCATCCGCTATGAAGGACCGCGCGGCGGTCCTGGCATGCGCGAGATGCTGTCGACGACGGCGGCACTCTACGGCCAGGGCATGGGCGGCAAGGTGGCGCTGATCACCGACGGCCGTTTCTCGGGCGCGACGCGCGGTTTCTGCATCGGCCATGTCGGCCCGGAAGCGGCGGTTGGCGGCCCGATCGGCCTCGTCAGGGATGGCGACGTGATCTCGATCGACGCGGTGAACGGAACGATCGACGTAGCGCTGTCCGAGGCCGAACTGGCGGCACGAGCGAAGACATGGAAGGCGCGCACGACCGACTATCAGTCGGGCGCGATATGGAAATACGCACAGACGGTAGGGTCCGCCAGGGATGGCGCGGTCACCCATCCGGGCGGTGCGAAAGAAACACACTGCTATGCGGATATCTGAGTTGTTGAAGTCAACACCAGAGTTGTTGAGGTCATCTGTCCTTCCGGCACTGGTCGCGGTTGCGATCTTTGGCGCCGTGGGCCAGGCCATGGCCTTCGACGACAAGGTGTTCGACGACAAGACCGGCGTGAAGCCGCAGTCGAGCCCCTGGGCAGTGTTTCAGTTCGGGTTCTCCGCCTACAAGAGCGGCCACAAGGAGCAGGCCGCCGAGGCCTACAAATATGCCGCCGAAAACGGCCAGATCGGCGCCACCTGGAAGCTTGCCCGCATGTATGCCGAGGGCGACGGCGTGGCCCGCGACGACTATGAGGCTTTCAAGTTCTTCTCGGAGATCGTCGACCAGGACGTCGAGCCCGGCTCGCCGGAAGAAAGCTATGTCTCCGACGCGCTGGTGGCGCTCGGCGACTATCTGCGCACTGGCATTCCCGGCAGCCCGGTCACCGAGAACGAGGTGGCGGCGCAGGAATATTACATGCGCGCCGCCGCCAACTACCGCAATCCGAACGCTCAGTTCGAGATGGGCCAGATGTTCCTGAAGGGCGAGGGCGGTGTGAAGGCCAGCGTCAAGCAGGCCGGGCGCTGGTTCCAGCTCGCCGCCGAGAAGGGCCATGCCGGTGCGCAAGCGACGCTTGGCCACCTGTTGTTCCAGAGCGGCAAGATCGTGCGCGGCCTGGCGATGATGACCGCGGCCCTGGAGCGTGCGTCGCCGACCGATCAGCCCTGGATCCGCGGCATGCAGGAAGAGGCGTTCGCCGCGGCCGGCGAAGCCGACCGCCGCACCGCGATCTCGCTGGCGGACGACATCCTGACCAAGGGCAGCAACGCCGATCAGTAGGCTCTTTCCCCGTCACCATGCGGCGAGCCGAGGAGCGATCCGTGTAGCGGACGAAAAGCCAACTGCTTGGCTTCTCTAGCGAAGAACGTCGGCATGGTAATGACGGACAACGCCGGCCTATCGAGGCTCGTCTCGATCCGAGGACGAGGCAATCCAGGAGAAAATTAGTTTTCGGTTGGCTCCGTCGGGACCATGCTTGGCGCGGGTGTCGAGATCGGTGTGACGTGCAGGTGCGGCGCCATGGTGTTTGCCGGGCAGCCATCGCCAACCTTGGTCCACGATGTGTTGTTGAGCACCATGTCGCAGCGAGCCAAATGACTCTGGTCGGCAACCGTCAGGCAGGCGACCTGTCCGACCGGATAGGATTTTCCATTGGCGAGACATTCCGGGGCGGCGAACGCCGGCACGATCGCGGTCATGGCGAATGCCAAGCCGATCGGATAATGAGCAAATCGAACGGTCATGGAAACCCGGCCACCATGATGATTTCCCATCATGCGCGCGATTGTGGCGACACGAGGTCCGGACAATTCGGCGGCAGAAGGGTCTGCGTCAGGCCGGCCGCAGCGCGAGGTCGATCGCCACCGGGACGTGATCGGACGGTTTTTCCCAGGCGCGCACATGCTTTTCGATCGACGCCGATGAGAACCGGTTCGCGGCTTCAGGCGACAGCAGCAGATGGTCGATGCGGATGCCATTGTTCTTCTGCCACGCGCCGGCCTGATAGTCCCAGAAGGTGTAGGTGTCCGGGGCATCGGTGACCGCGCGCACCGCTTCGGTGAAACCGAGGTTGAGCAGCCGGCGGAAGGCCTGCCTTGTCTGTGGCTGGAACAGCGCGTCGCCCAGCCAGTTCTCCGGGAACCGCGCGTCGATCGGCTCGGGAATGACGTTGTAGTCGCCGGCCAGCACCAGCGCCTCTTCCAGCCTCAGGCGCTCCTGCGCCCAGCGCTCCAGCCGCGCCATCCAGGACAGCTTGTAGGGAAACTTCTTCTCGTCATCGATCGGGTTGCCGTTCGGCAGATAGAGCGAGGCGACGCGAAGCGCGCCCTTGTCGGTCGAGAACACGCCTTCGATGAAACGTGCCTGTTCGTCGGCATCGTCACCCGGCAGGCCTCTGGTGACTTCATCGAAGCGCAACTTCGACAGCAGCGCGACACCGTTGAAGCCCTTCTGGCCATGGGTTTCGACATTGTAGCCAAGCGCCTCGATTTCGGCGCGCGGGAACTGCTCGTCGACCGTCTTGATCTCCTGCAGGCAGACGATGTCGGGCGCGCTCTCGGTCAGCCAATGGGTCAGGTTGCCGATGCGGGCGCGCACGCCGTTGATGTTCCAAGTGACGATTTTCATGACGGTCTCATTGTTCCTGCGGCGGAAGGCGTTCGACTAAACCGATCGTATTGCCTGCCGGGTCCTTTAGAAAGGCCATCCATTCGCTTTCCCCCGCCGGACCAAACTGCCCTTCGGTGTCGCGATGGACCTGCGTCGGCGGCGCGGTGAAGGGGATGCCGGCTGCCTTTGCCTCGGCGTGGAAGGCTTCGAGGCCTGATATGTCGAGATAGATGGTGCCGGCCGGGATGCCGTCGGTGAACAACAGCCTGACATCGCCGGCCATGATGAAGGCAATGCCGGGCGGATCGAACCGCGCATGCACCCTCATGCCGAGGACATCGCGCCAAAAGGCCAATGTCGCGTCGAGGTCGCGACCGGCGGAGAGCGCAACCTGACGAACCGCGCCGGTTGCGGGCATCTCGGTCCTAGATGGAGAAGCTGGTGCCGCAGCCGCAGGAGGCGACCGCATTCGGGTTGCGGATCTGGAACGACTGCCCCATCAAATCGTCGACGAAGTCGATCACCGAGCCACCCATATAGACCAGGGACAGATCATCGATCAACACCGTGGCGCCGTCCTTCTCGATGGCAACGTCGTCGTCATTGCGCGCACCGACCAGATCGAACTTGTAGGAAAAGCCGGAGCAGCCGCCGCCCTCGACGGAAACGCGCAGCGCCGTCTTGCCGGCCTCGCCAGAGACAATTTTGGCGATCCGCTTGGCGGCGGCCTCGGTCATCTCGACTTTCATGGCGGTCTTGGCATCCGCGCCCATAGGCGTCACCTTGCTTTCGGTTTCACATGATAGGTATGAAGCGCGACGGGGCAAGTCAACTGCGGCGGCATCAGCCATGACAAATGAGCTTGGCGACATCGGATTCGGCTATCGGCCGCGCGCGGCCTATGCCACGGATCCGGCGCGCTCGCGCGGCCGGCTGTTCGACGAGGTGGAAAGTCCGACCCGCACGCCTTTCCAGCGTGACCGCGACCGGATCATCCATTCGACGGCGTTTCGGCGGCTGAAGCACAAGACGCAGGTCTTCATCGCCCATGAAGGCGATCACTACCGCACAAGGCTCACCCATTCGATCGAAGTGGCACAGATCGCGCGTGCGCTGGCGCGGGCGTTGCGCGGCGACGAGGATCTCGCCGAAGCGGTGGCACTGGTGCATGATTTCGGCCACACGCCCTTTGGCCACACAGGTGAGGACGCGCTGAACGAGAAGATGGCGGCGTGGGGCGGCTTCGACCACAACGCACAATCCCTGCGCATCGTGACGAGGCTGGAGGCGCGCTACGCCGAGTTCGACGGGCTCAATCTGAGTTGGGAGACGCTTGAAGGCCTGGTCAAGCACAATGGTCCGCTCACCGACGGCAGCGGCAAGGGCCTGAAAGGGCCGGTCCCGCAGGCGATCCGCGACTACTCGCAATTGCAGGATCTCGAACTCGACCGGTTCGCCGGCATCGAAGCGCAGTGCGCGGCGATTGCCGACGATATCGCCTACAACACGCATGATATCGACGATGGGCTGCGGTCAGGGCTGCTGACGCTGGACATGCTGAAGGCCGTTTCGCTGCCTGGAACGATCCTGAAGAGCGTGCGCGAGCGCTATCCCAGGCTCGACGACGTGCGCACCGGCCATGAATTGATGCGGCGGCAGATCACGGCCATGGTCGAGGATGTGATCAAGTCAACGACCGCCAATCTGGAGCGGATCAGGCCGCTGAGCGTCGAGGCGGTGAGGGCGGCGGGCGAGACGATGGTGACATTTTCGGCCGAAATGGCGGAAGCCGAGAAGGAACTGAAGGCCTTCCTCTACAAGCACCTCTATCGGCACGAAGAGGTCATGCGGGTGCGTGCGGACGCCGAGCAGATCGTCAGGGACCTGTTCGACGTCTATTTCGCCGACCCGCGCGCCATGCCCGATGGCTGGCGCGAAGGGCTGGACCGCGCCGAGGATCGCATCAAGGCACGCAGCGTCGCCGATTTCCTGGCCGGCATGACCGACACCTACGCGCTCAAGGAACACAGGCGTATGTTTGACCGCACCCCGGATTTGAGCTAGGGCGGGCTCGATTTGCCGGCCAAAGGGCCGGATTCGTCGTAAAGCCGCCAGAGCATACACCATGAACATCTTCGCCGATTTCACCGCGCGAGTCGTAAAGGCTGTCGAAGCGCTTGACCTGAAAGACAGCAATGGCGTTTCGCCTGATCTGTCGCGCATCGCCGTCGAGCCGCCCCGCGACGCCAGCCATGGCGATCTCGCGACCAATGCGGCAATGGTGCTGGCCAAGCCCACCGGCCAGAACCCGCGCGCACTGGCCGAGAAACTGGCGGAAGCGCTGCGGGCGGACAATGACGTCGCCGCTGCCGAGGTCGCCGGTCCAGGCTTCGTCAATCTGCGGCTCAAGGACGGTTTCTGGCAGGCGCATCTGTCGGCGCTTCTAGGCGAGGGGCGCAACTATGGCCGCTCGACGATCGGCGCCGGCCGCAAAACCAACGTCGAATATGTCTCGGCCAACCCGACCGGGCCGATGCATGTCGGCCATTGCCGGGGTGCCGTCGTCGGTGACGCACTCGCCAATCTGATGGCGTTCGCCGGTTACGACGTGACCAAGGAATATGTCATCAACGACGCCGGCTCCCAGATCGACGTGCTTGGGCGCTCGGCGATGCTGCGCTACCGCGAGGCGCTTGGAGAAGATATCGGCGAGATTCCGCCGGGGCTTTATCCCGGTGACTATCTTGTCTCCGTCGGCGAGGCCCTGGTCAGGGAGTTCGGCCGTTCCTTGCTGCAGATGCCGGACGACGAGGCGCTGGCCATCGTCAAGGACCGGACCATCGATGCGATGATGGCGATGATCCGCGAG
>NZ_RZSJ01000411.1:0-5742 GCF_003998025.1 Mesorhizobium sp. M8A.F.Ca.ET.021.01.1.1 | reverse complement strand
CTACTCGATCACGACAAGCGGCATGCCGTATTCGACCGGCGTCGCGTCCTCGAACAGGATCGCCGTCACCGTGCCGGCGCGCGGCGAGGGAATCTGGTTCATCGTCTTCATCGCCTCGATGATCAAGAGCGTCTGTCCTTCCTTGACCTTCTGGCCGACCTCGATGAACGGCTTGGCGTCCGGCGACGGCGCCAGGTAGGCAGTACCGACCATGGGCGAAGGGACGGCGTTCTTGGACACGTCGACCGCGGCCGGGGCAGCCACGGCGGCAGATTGGGATGCCGCTGCCGGCGCATAGGCCGGTTGCGGTGCGGCGATCGCATGGACGGTAGGCGCCTGCCGTGACACCCGTACCTTCAGGTCGCCGAGTTCAACCTCGATCTCGGTCAGGTTGGTGTCGTTCAGTATGCCCGCCAGATCGCGGATCAGTTGCTGGTCAACACCGGTCTTCTTTATCGACATTTTCGAGCCTTCTGTTTGTTGGCCGGTCATAGGCGTGCGGCCAGCGCTTGCAGCGCCAGCGTGTAGCCGAGCGGCCCAAAGCCACAGATCATGCCGACAGCGACCGGCGCGACCATGGAGACGTGGCGGAACGGTTCCCGCGCGTGGATGTTGGAAAGGTGAACTTCGGCGACCGGCAGCGGCGCGATCGAGCGGATGGCGTCGTGGATGGCAATCGAGGTATGGCTGTAGGCGCCTGGATTGATGACGATGCCGGCGGCCTTGTCGCCGGCTTCCTGGATCCAGTCGACAAGATCGCCTTCATGGTTCGACTGGCGGAAATCGATCTCGATCCCGAGCGCTTTGCCTGCCTGCTTGCAGTCGTCGGCGATGGCCGCGAGCGTCTTGCCGCCATAGATGCCCGGCTCGCGCTTGCCGAGCGCGTTGAGATTGGGACCGTTCAGGACGAAAACCGTTTTCAAAAAAGTCGACCTTTTCCGGCGCCGACGTCAAGCCGGCGCGCTGGGCCTCTATACCGGGCATAGTCGCCCGCGGAAAGAGCGCAAGTGCGTTCTTTCACTGTCCACAACAGGCCGAAACGTGCCCGTGAAGAAAACCACTCGCCGGTCAAAGCGCGGCTTTCGCCGCCTCGATCTTTTCGGCAAGCACTTCCTGCCCGAGCGCCCCGAACACGACCTCGTTGCCGACGACGTAGGAAGGGGTTCCGGTGATCTGCAGCTTGTTGGCAAGATCGTAAGTCTTGGAGAAGGCCTCGGGGATCGACGCGTCCTTCATCTTCTCGCGCAGCGTCGCCTCGTCGGCGCCGAGCGAAAGTGCGATCTTGATCGCGGTTGCCTCGGTGGCGCGCCCCTGGCCGCCGAGCAGCGCATTGTGGAACTCGCCGTACTTCTCCGGCATCATCAGGTGGAACGCCATCGAAACGACGCTGGCCTTCTGCGAATCCGGGCCGAGGATCGGGAATTCCTTGAGCACGAAACGCAGATCCGGATCTGACTTGGTCAGGGCCCGCATATCCTCGATGGCGCGTTTGCAGAAGCCGCAATTGTAGTCGTAGAACTCGACGATCGTTACCTTGCCGTTCGGGTTGCCGACGACGCCGTCGAAGGTGGAGTTGAAGATCTGGTCCTTGGCGTTCTTGATGACGCCGAGCGCCGCGAGCCGCTGCTCCTCCTTCTGCTTGGCCTCGAGTGCGTCCTGCACTTCGAGCAGCACTTCCGGATTCTTCAGGAGATAGTCGCGGATGATTCCCTCGACCTCGGCGCGGTCGATTTTGGTATCGGCCACGGCCGACTGGGCAGGCTGCGCCGTCTGGACAGGCTGCGCCGTCTGGACAGGCTGCGCCGTCTGGACAGGCTGCGCCGTCTGGGCAGGCTGCGCCGTTCCGGCCTTCGCAACCTGCGGATTGCCGGCCACGAAACCGAAAGCCAGCATGGCAAGGGCGGCCGCAACCCCCGTGGTGCACAGCAGCAGTGCCTTCTTCATCGTTCTCGTTCCTTCTGCCTGTTTTCCGGTCTGGCTGTGTCGCAGCACACGGCCGGAGGGTTCATGAGTTTACTGGCTCTTGCCTGATGATTTGTAGTTTATGATGTCCTGGGCGCGTATCCAGCGCGGCTCGCCGCGCTTCATCTGCTGTTGCGCCCGCATGGCGAAGATCTTCGCATCCTTGTAGTTACCGGAATAGAAATGGCCTTCGGCGGTGGCAAGCTCGGCGCCCGGTATGTCTCCCAGCTCGCCGTAAGCCTGCGCCAGATAACGATAGCCGGTGGAGTTTTCCTTGTCGCGCCCCAGGCCATTGTTGATCTGCACGACAGCTTTCTTGAGCGAGTCGGGCGTGCCGACCGCCATCAGCGCCTGGCCAAGCGAGACAGGCAGCAGGCCGGACCGTGCCGGATCGAGGCTGACAGCCTTGGCGTAGGCGTCGGCCGCATCCCTAGGCTTGTTCGCCTTCATCAATATATCGCCGCGCAGTTCCTGGAAGTAGGCATTCTTGGGCTGCGCCTTGATCAGGGCGTTGGTCTTGGCGAGCGCCGCGTCGAGGTTGCCGTAGAGATAGGTCGACTGGGCATCGCCGTATAGCGCCGCCATGCCGCCGCGCATCTTTTGTATCAGCCGCGCCGCGGCGGCCTGGCCTTCCATGTAGACGGCAATCTTCACCCGCATCATGTCATGGCGCTGCTGCAGCGTCGGCGCGTCGAGCTTGTCGACATTGGGGCTCTGCTTGACCAGCACCTCGAGATTGGCGATGCGGTCCTGCGGCATCGGATGGCTGATCCGGTAGGGATCGACCTGCGCGCCTGACAGCGACAGCGCGGTCTGGAAGCGGTGGAAGGTCTTCAGCATGCCCATGCCGGACTGGCCGGTGGCATTGAGATAGGTGATAGCCGAGCGGTCGGCCGTGATTTCCTCGGTGCGCTGATAGGCGAGGATGCTGCGCTGCGCCATCTCGCCGCCGCCAGCCGCCACGCCCATGCCGGCCCCGGCAAGGCCGCGGCTGTTTGTCGTCGCGCCGGCGACCATGGCGCCGGCACCGAGCAAGGTGGCGATGATGGCCATGGTCTTGGCGCGTTCGAGTTGCTCGCGCAGTTTCTGCTGGTGGCCGCCGGCGATATGCCCGGCTTCGTGCGCGATGACACCAATGATTTCATTCGGTGTTTCAGCCGTCATCAGCGCGCCGGTGTTGATGAACAGCCGGCGCCCGGTGACGAAGGCGTTGAAGCTGGAATCATTGACCAGCACGATGTCGATGCCGTCATTCGCCAGCCCGGCCGCCTTGAAGATCGGCCGTGCATAATCGCGTACCAGAGCTTCGATCTCGGCGTCGCGTACCACTGGCACGCCCTGGGCGAAGGCGGTCACCGAACCGGCCACTGCAACCGCGGCGGCAAGCGAGATCGTCGCGAAGACACGCGCTGCCCGGGCAATCGTCGATCTGGGTCGGCTCAACATAATGTGTCCACTGGTAGACGAGCGGGCGAAAGATGAAAAGTCGGCGCCTGAAAAACTTCCTCAACTTGTGATCCTCACATCAATCGGGCATTTGTGCGGCGCATGCGTCAGGACCTGGCGCGCTCAATCCTCGCAACAGGGGTAAAAATGGTCGTTTCGCTCTCCCATCGCGGCAATGTCGAGCCGTTCCACGCCATGGATGTGCTGGCCGAAGCGAACCGGCTGAAGGCACAGGGCGTGCCGGTGATTTCCATGGCGGTCGGCCAGCCATCCGATCCGGCGCCTGTCGGGGTTCGCGCCGCCGCGGCCAAGGCGCTGGAGGTTGGACGCATCGGCTATACCGACACCTTGGGCCTGGCCCCGCTGCGCAAGGCGATCGCGGGGCATTACGCGGATCACTACGGCTTCGATGTCGACCCTGGCCGGATCGCGGTGACCACCGGATCGTCGGCGGCCTTCAATCTCGCTTTCCTGGCGATGTTCGATCCCGGCGATCGGGTCGCCATCGCCGCGCCCGGCTATCCCGCCTATCGCAACATCATGGCAGCCCTTGGCATCGACGTGGTCGAAATCGAGCTCGGCGACGCGGCTTATTTGCATGCCGGCCATCTGCAGGCCGCGCATCGGGAGAAGCCTCTGAAGGGCGTGCTGTTTGCAAGTCCGGCCAATCCGACCGGCGCCGTCATACCGGCCGATGAACTGGCGGCCCTGGTCACCACGGCGGAATCCCTCGGCATCGCCGTCATTTCCGATGAGATCTATCATCGGCTGGCCTATGGCGCCCCAGACACCACGGCACTCGCCTTTAGCAACAGCGTGACGGTGATCAACTCGTTCTCGAAATACTATTGCATGACCGGCTGGCGCATCGGCTGGATGGTGTTGCCGGAAGACCTCGTGCGGCCGGTAGAGCGCATCGCCCAGAGCCTCTACATCTCGCCGCCGGAGCTGTCGCAGATCGCGGCGATCGAGGCCTTTACCGCAACCGAGGAATTGCAAGCGGTGAAGCGGCGCTATGCCTGGAATCGCGAGCTTCTGATGAAGCGCCTGCCGGAGCTGGGTTTTCCCCTGGCGGCGCCCATGGATGGCGCCTTCTATGCCTTTTGCGATGTCACCCGGCACAGCAATGACAGCATGGCCTTTGCCCGCAAGATGCTGGCCGAGGCGCATGTGGCGGCGACGCCCGGCCGTGACTTCGACACCCGGGCGGGCCACCGCACGATGCGGTTTTCCTATGCCGGCAGCCACGACGACATCGTCGAGGCGATGGCGCGCATCGAACGCTGGTTGAGGTAGCGCCATGCCGGAGCTCGAACAGGCGCTGGCGGAAGTCGCGGCGGAAATGGCTGAACGCACCGATCGCGGCGATGTCGCGACCTACATTCCCCAACTGGGCAAGGTCGATCCGAAGAAATTCGGTATCGCGGCCGTCACCAATGACGGCGGCGTGCTGGTGGCTGGCGATGCCGACCAGGCTTTTTCGATCCAGAGCATCTCGAAGGTGTTTACCCTGACGCTGGCGCTCGGCAATGTCGGCGACGCGCTGTGGAAGCGGGTCGGGCGCGAGCCGTCCGGCAACCCGTTCAACTCGATTGTCCAGCTCGAGCATGAGAACGGCATTCCGCGCAATCCGTTCATCAATGCCGGCGCTATCGTCATTTCCGACATCCTCCTTGCCGGCCACCAGCCGCGCGAGGCGATCGGCGAGATCCTGCGCTTCATCCAGTTCCTCTGCGACGACGAGACCATCATCATCGACCGCGAGGTCGCGGCTTCCGAACGGGCCACCGGCTACCGCAACTTCGCACTCGCCAATTACATGAAATCCTTCGGCAATCTCCATCATGCGCCGGAATTGGCGCTGGGCGTCTATTTCCATCATTGCGCCATCGCCATGAGCTGCCGGCAACTGGCAATGGCCGGTCGCTTCCTCGCCAATGGCGGCAAGAACCCGGCGACCGGGTATCAGGTGGTGTCGGCGGAGCGGGCGCGGCGCATCGGCGCCATGATGCTGACCTGCGGCCACTATGACGGCTCCGGCGATTTCGCCTTCCGCGTCGGTATTCCCGGCAAGAGCGGCGTTGGCGGCGGTATATTGGGTATCGTGCCGGGGGTCGCCTCGCTTGCCGTCTGGTCGCCCGGCCTCAACGCCAACGGCAATTCCAAGCTGGGTTCGATCGCGCTGGAAAAGCTCGCCAGGATGATGAACTGGTCGATCTTCGCGCCATAGCGATCACGACCTGCCGGATATGAAAAATCCCGCGCCGTTCGTTTCGATCGGCGCGGGATTCTTTTTGTCAGAAAATCAATTCAAGAATTTGAAAAGCCTAGAAA
>NZ_RZSJ01000410.1:0-5744 GCF_003998025.1 Mesorhizobium sp. M8A.F.Ca.ET.021.01.1.1 | reverse complement strand
GTAGTGCATCAGTTTGAAAATGGCGGGGCTTGAATATGTTGTGTGAAAAAGGCAGTTATCCCTAGCTCTGGCGGGGCGATGCGGCTCGATACGCCATCTGGACATCAAGCCCTAGGATGTCGCACCCTCTTCTTGGAACAAGGGGGAGATCTGCAATGGCCAGCAAAGTCAGGGCTATCTCAGCTTACACTGCCAAGGATTATCCTCGCATCCGCCAGCTTCCTGGTGCCGATGACATGCGGGCGACTTGGGAAGAGTGGCACGCCGATTTCGAAGCTTCCAAGGCGGAACGGCTACACCGCCGCGGCTTCACCCACGCCAAAGTCCTCATAAGACCCGGCAAGTTCAAAGCGTGGCTAGACGAAAACTCACTCTCGGCCTCGGAACATGCGAGACAACTCTACGCTCAGGAGCGCCTGGATTCAAAGCGGGCAAGGGAGGAAGGGCGCCGCGAGTTGGAGCAAATGCTAATCGTCTCACAACGGCAAATGTTATCGGCCGCCACGGCTACGCGTGGCGCACCATAAGCCCATGCCCAAAGGTCCGGTCGGCTTTATCTATGCGGCCATAGCCGGATTGTACCTCGCGTGGCTAGCTCATCATTGGCTTGGTTGAAGGCCTCGCGCGCGTAAAGCGCCGGATTTCAAACTGATGCACTACCCGCCCGTGAAGTCGCTTGCGATTTCACGGGTTGGCGTACAGGCTGGGCAGAATGAATCGGGATGTCGCAGGGATCATTCTGACGGGTGGCCAATCGAGACGGATGGGCGGTGGCGATAAAAGCCTTTTGCCGCTTGGCGACGGCTGTGTGCTTGACCAGATCCTGTCGCGGTTTGGCCCGCAGTTCGAGACCCTGGCGCTTAGCGCCAATGGCGACCCGGCGCGGTTCGCCCGTTTCGGGCTACCGGTGCTCGCCGATACCGTCGAGGGCTTCGCCGGGCCGCTTGCCGGAATTCTTACCGGCCTCGAATGGGCCGCTGCCGGCACGCCTTGCAAGGCGATCGTCACCGCTGCCGGCGACACGCCTTTCCTGCCGCTGGATCTCGTCGATCGTCTGGAGGCGGCGGCCGGCGAACGTCCCGGTTCGATCGCGGTCGCTTTCTCGGCAGGCAGGCTGCACCCGACCTTCGCGCTATGGCCGGTCGGATGCCGCGACGCCTTGCGGCATTTCCTGGTCGATGAGCACAACAAGCGGGTTTCGGCCTTCATCGAACGGCACGGCCATGTCGAGGTCGAATTCCCGATCCTGCAATCCGCCGGACAATCCATCGATCCTTTCTTCAACATCAATGTGCCGGACGATCTTGCCCAGGCCGCGCGCCTGTTGCAGAGCATGACGTCATGAACAGACGCGTCTTCGGCATCACCGGCTGGAAAAACTCCGGCAAGACCACACTGACCGAGAAGTTGGTCGCCGAGCTCGTGCGGCGCGGCTGGAAGGTATCGACGGTCAAACACGCCCACCATGATTTCGACATCGACAAGCCAGGCGCGGACAGCTTCCGCCATCGCCAGGCCGGCGCCACCGAGGTTGCGATCGTGTCAGGCAATCGTTGGGCGTTGATGCACGAGTTGCGCGGCGAGGATGAGCCGCCGCTGGACGCCATCCTCTCGCGGCTCGCCCCATGCGACATCGTGCTGGTGGAAGGCTACAAGCGCGAACCCCACCGCAAGATCGAAACGAGGCGACTGGAAGCAAAGGAGCGGACGCCGCTTGCGGCGGGTGATCCCAATATCGTCGCCATCGCCGCGGATTTCGCCATCACCGGCCAGAGCTTGCCGGTGTTCGACCTCGACGACACGAAATCCATAGCCGACTTCATCGAGCGAACGACCGACCTCGTTGCTTGAGAAGTAACGTAACGGCAGAAGCCCATTGCCGATTTTGGCGGTTTTGCAGTTGCTTTTTTCTTGGAAAGAGTGGGAGTATCGGCCCAGCGGGCGGTCAAAAGCACCGCCCCTCAGAGCCGTTTCGGAACGACGGCCGGGACCATAAAGAGAGGACTATCATGCGTATTACACTGCGTATCGCGCTCGCCGCATCGGCTGCGCTGCTGACGCTCGGCGTAGCCCAGGCCCAGGAAAAGACCCTGAGGATCGGCACCGAGGGCGCCTACCCCCCATTCAACAACCTCACCGCCGATGGCCAGCTTGTCGGCTTCGACATCGACATCGCCAAGGCGCTTTGCGATGAGATGAAGGTCAAGTGCACCTTCGTGGCCCAGGATTGGGACGGCATCATTCCCGCACTTCAGGCCGGCAAGTTCGACGCCATCGTCGCCTCGATGTCGATCACGCCGGAGAGGAAGGAGAAGGTCGACTTCTCGCACAAATACTACAATACGCCGTCCGCAATCGCCGTGCCGAAGGATTCGCCTCTGAAGGGCGTGACCAAGGAAGACCTCGCCGGCAAGAACATCGGTGTGGCCACCACGACGACGCATTTCAACTATGCCTCGAAGACCTACACCGACAGCACCGTCAAGGGCTATCCGAGCAGCCCCGAGGAGCAGGCAGATCTTGCCAATGGCCGTCTCGACGCCATCGAGGACGATATCGTCGTGCTGCAGCAGTGGCTTGATTCGCCAGACGGCGCCTGCTGCAAGATCCTCGGCCAGCCCTCGCCGCAACCGGTCGAAATCTTCGGACCCGGCGCCGGCATCGCCGTTCGCAAGGGCGATACCGACTTGGTCAACAAGCTGAATTCCGCCATAGACGCCATCCGTGCCAACGGAAAATATAAGGAAATCAACGACAAGTACTTCAAGTTCGACGTCTACGGCGCCGAGTCCTGATAGTCTGTTGCCAAGGCGGCAGGGGTCCCCTGCCGCCTTGTTCATCTCGGGTGCGCCGTGGGGTAAGACCAGTCAATGCCAGCCCAAAGCATATGGACACTGCTGAGTTGGGGACCCGAGGGCTGGAGTGACGATATTGCCTATGGCGCGTTGGTCACCATCGTGCTTGCCCTTGCCACGCTGCCGATCGGCCTGACGATCGGCTTTTTCGTAGCCTGGGCCAAGCAATCCGAAGAACCGTCGCTGCGGGTGGCCGCCAACATCTACACCACCGTGTTTCGCGGCCTGCCGGAACTGGTGACGCTGTTCCTGTTCTTCTTCGGCATGCCCATCCTGCTGCAATACGTCATCCGCCTCTTCAAGCCCGAGGCGACGATCGACGTCGACAGCTTCATCGCCGGCATGATCGTGCTGTCGCTGATCTTTTCCTCCTATGCCAGCGAGGTGTTTCTTTCCGCCTTTCGCGCCATTCCCAAGGGCCAGTATGAGGGCGGCTACGCGATCGGCCTGTCGACATGGCTGACCATGCGCAAGGTGATCCTGCCTCAGCTGCTGCGCATCGCCTTTCCCGGCCTCGAGAACTGCTGGCTCAGCCTGCTCAAGGACACCGCACTGGTCTCTGTCGTCAACCTCGCCGAAACCTTGCGCAACGCCGGCGTGGCGGCGCGTGTCACGAAACACGCCTTCCTGTTCTACAGCGTGGCCGCGCTGGTTTTCCTCGCTCTGGCGATCCTGTCATCGATCGCGACCGGGTTCATCTTGCGCTCGCTGGGACGGAGGGAGGCACGATGAGCGTCAGCCAAGCCATCTCCGTCGACCGGCCGCCGCCGCGGGCACGCGGCTGGCCGCGCACCCGTATCGTCGGGTACGCGCTCGTCGGCCTCTGGATACTCTTCGGCCTCGGTATCCTCGCCTATCTCATCTACGCCTGGAATGGCGAGTTCTTTGCCAGATATGCGCCAGCCTATCTGCAGGGCCTGTGGACGACGCTGTCGCTCGTGGCGATTTCGATGGTGGTCGGCGCGATCTTTTCGTTGCCCGTCACCTATGGCCGCATGTCGAAGAGCCGCTTCCTGTCCGGCATTGCCTACTGCTACGTCTACTTCTTCCGCGGCACGCCACTACTGGTCCAGGTCTACCTCGTCTACTATGGCTTGGGCTCTTTCCGGTTGCAGCTTGAATCCGTCGGGCTGTGGTGGTTCTTCCGCGAGGCCTTCAACTGCGGCGTCTTCGCCTTCGCGCTCAACACCGCGGCCTACCAGGCCGAGATCCTGCGCGGCGCCATCGAAAGCGTGCCCAGGGGCCAATGGGAAGGAGCTGCTTCGCTCGGCCTGCACAAGCTGCAGACGCTGCGCAAGGTTGTCCTGCCGCAGGCCTTCATCGTGGCGTTGCGGCCCTATGGCAATGAACTGGTTCTGATGATCAAGGCCTCGGCCATCGTCGCCATCATCACGGTCTATGATCTCATGGGCAATGCAAAGCTCGCCTACGCCAAATCCTTCGACTTCCAGGCCTATGTCTGGGTCGCCATCGTCTATCTGGTGATGGTCGAGATCCTGCGCCATGGCGTCGAATGGATCGAGCGCCGGATCACCATCCATCTGCATCGCTGACGCATCGCCGAACCGTTCCTGATCGACCTGTGCCAGTCGATGCGACGGTGCGCGCCTTGACGAATTCGTCGCATGGCCTAGAGCTTCCGCAACTGAAATCTCTGTTTCTCCGGAAGGACAAGGCATGGCATCGGTGGCATTTCTCGGTCTGGGCGTCATGGGTTATCCCATGGCCGGACACCTGAAGAACAAGGGCGGCCACGACGTTACCGTCTACAACCGCACCCAAGCCAAAGCCGAACAATGGGTCGCTCAACATGGCGGCAACCTTGCCGCGACGCCGGCGCAGGCCGCCGAGGGCAAGGATTTCGTCTTTTCCTGCGTCGGCAATGACGACGATTTGCGTTCGGTGACCACAGGGTCCGAAGGCGCCTTCAAGGCGATGAAGAAAGGCTCGGTCTTTATCGACAACACCACGGCTTCGGCGGAAGTCGCGCGCGAACTGGCGGAAGCCGCGCAGGCGAGCGGGTTCTCATTCCTCGACGCGCCGGTCTCCGGTGGCCAGGCCGGCGCCGAGAATGGCGTGCTGACCGTGATGGTCGGCGGCGATGAGGCTGCGTTCGACAGGGCCAGGCCGGTCATCGACGCCTTTGCCCGCATGGTCGGGCTGATGGGGTCGGCGGGTGCCGGCCAGCTCACCAAGATGATCAATCAGATCTGCATCGCCGGACTGGTGCAGGGCCTGTCGGAAGGCATCCATTTCGGCAAGAAGGCCGGGCTCGACATCGAAAAGGTGATCGAGGTGATTTCCAAGGGTGCGGCCGGCTCCTGGCAGATGGAAAACCGGCACAAGACCATGAATGCCGGCAAATATGATTTCGGTTTCGCCGTCGACTGGATGCGCAAGGACCTCGGCATCTGCCTGGCGGAGGCCGACCGCAACGGCGCCAGGCTGCCGGTGACAGCGCTTGTCGACCAGTTCTACAAGGATGTGCAGGCGATGGGCGGCAAGCGCTGGGACACGTCCTCGCTGCTGGCGCGGCTGGAGAAGTAGGCGACGATGTCCCTGCCCGCTCCAGGCTGGACCGCGCAGGATATCGTCGCTCATCTGCGTTCGATCGGAACCGAGGAAAACCGCGCCGGCATGGCGCGGTTCGGCATCAACAACGCGACCGCGCTCGGCATCGGCAATGCGGACTTGCGGCCCTTGGCGCGCAAGGTGAAGCGCAACCATGAACGGTCCCTCGCGCTATGGGACACAGGCATTCGCGAGGCGCGGCTGATGGCGGCCTTCACCGGCGAGCCGAAAAAGATCGCCATCGAAGAGTGCCGCCGCTGGGCCGGCGATTTCGACTCATGGGAGATCGTCGACACCGTCTCCGACCTGTTCGTGGAC
>NZ_RZSJ01000040.1:0-19589 GCF_003998025.1 Mesorhizobium sp. M8A.F.Ca.ET.021.01.1.1 | reverse complement strand
ACCGCGCCCTGCTCAATCTCGGCCACACCTTCGGACACGCGCTCGAAGCCGCCACGCAGTATGACGGCGCTCGGCTTGTCCATGGCGAGGGGGTCGCCATCGGCATGGCGCTGGCGCACCGGTTCTCGTCGCGGTTCAATCTCGCCAGCCCCGACGATGCGGCCCGCGTCGAGGCGCATCTGCGTGCCGTCGGGCTGCCGTGGCGGATGGCCGATATCCCGGGCCATTTGCCCGATGCGGATACCCTGCTTTCATTCATCACGCAGGACAAGAAGGTGTCGCGCGGCGCGCTGACCTTCATTCTGACGCGCGGCATCGGCCAGGCCTTCATCGCCAAGGATGTACCGGCCTCGGAAGTGCTGTCGTTCCTCAGGGAAAGCCATCCAGCCAGCCGGAAAGCCGGCTGAGATGGACAATGGCTGGATCGTCGTCGCCGTCCTTGCCATCATCGTCCTGCTGGTCGTTGCCGTGCGCAAGCGTCTCCTCGCAATGTTCGGCTACGAACTGTCGCGCATCGAGCCGCAGCGCTCGAGCCAGGACGAATTGCGCGGCGCGGTCGACGATTTCCGCCGTGACGGGCAGGTGGTGCGCGAGGACCGCGACCGCATCGGCGGCCTGTTCGACCTCGAAGAGCTCGAAGTTTCCGACGTCATGGTCCACCGCACGAATATGCGCTCGGTCAACGCCGACAATGCGCCGGAGGCAGTGGTGCGCGAGATCCTGCAGAGCCCGCACACCCGCATGCCGCTCTGGAAAGGCTCGCTCGACAACATCGTCGGCGTGCTGCACGCCAAGGATCTGCTGCGCGCGCTGAACGAAGTCGGCAACGATTTCTCGCAAATCGACGTGATGAAGATCGCCTCAAAACCCTGGTTCGTGCCCGACACCACGACCTTGCAGGAACAGCTCAACGCCTTCCTGCGCCGCAAGGCGCATTTCGCCGTCGTCGTCGACGAATATGGCGAGGTCGAGGGGCTGGTGACGCTGGAGGACATCATCGAGGAGATCGTCGGCGAGATCGCTGACGAGCACGATGTCGACATCCAGGGCGTCAAGCAGGAGGCAGACGGCTCCATCGTGGTCGATGGCACGGTGCCGATCCGCGACCTCAACCGGGCGCTCGACTGGAACCTGCCCGACGAGGAGGCGACCACCATTGCCGGCCTCGTCATCCACGAGGCGCAATCGATCCCCGAGGAGAAGCAGGCTTTTACGTTCCACGGCAAGCGCTTCGTCGTGATGAAGCGCGACAAGAACCGCATTGCCAGGGTCAGGATCCGGCCGGCCGGCGACGCCTGAAGCCTGTCTTTATGCTAGTTGCCCCAAGGCCGCTGCGCACTTTTTGATCGATATGCGCCGGGCCTGAGCCACGGCATCGGTGCAACAACCAAGCCTCATTCCGCGATCTGGCTCGTCGACCGTTCATGGACCGTCAGGCCCGTCTCAGCGTCGACGGCGGCCAGGCTGACCTCATAGCCCCAAAGCCTCCGGATGTGACGAAGCGTGGCGTCGCGGCTGGTGTCCTCAAGATGGATGCCCTGTTTCACCTTGTGCTGCAGTCGCAAATGCCGATCGCCGAGCAGATCGACATCCACCACCTGGATGTCCGGTCGGTTCGCGCCGACGTCGTAGTTGTGAGCGAGCGCGGCGCGTATCTTTTCATAGCCGCGCTCGTTGTGGATCGAGGCGACCTCACAATGCGGCTGGTCGGCAGCGTCGCCGAGCACAAAAAACCGCCATTTCCGGATCAAGGCCGGGCTGAGGTACTGGCGGATAAAGGACTCGTCGCGGTGGTCTGCCCAGGCGTCGAGGAGGACCTCGCGCCAGTTGCCGTGGCCGGCGATGTCGGGAAACCAGTCTCGATCCTCGGCCGTCGGCTTGGTCGAAATGCGCCTGATGTCCTGCATCATGTCGAGGCCGAGAGCGTATGGATTGATGCCCGAAAAACGCGGATCATCGAACGCCGGCTGGAAGACCACGTTGGAATGATTGCGCAGGATTTCGAGCATGGCGCCTTCGCTGATCCGACCGCGGTCGAACAGCGTGTTCATCACGGTGTAGTGCACGAAGGTGGCGCAGCCCTCGTTCATCACCTGTGTTTGCCGTTGCGGATAGAAATATTGCGCTATGACGCGAACGATCCTGATGATCTCGCGCTGCCAGGGCTCCAGGATCGGACTGTTCTTTTCCAGGAAATAAAGGAGGTTTTCTTCGGGCAGGTTGAGCGATTTCTTCCACTCCGGGTCCTGGACCTTGACGTCGGCCCTTTGCTGCGAATGCGGCAGTGTGCGCCACAGATCGTTATAGGAGCGCTCTTCGTATTCGAGACGCTCGCGAAGCCCTTCGCGCAGTCGCTCCGACGACAGCTTCGGCGGCCGCTGATAGCGGAACACGCCCTGTTCCATCAGCGCGTGGGCGGAATCGAGAATGGCCTCGACGGCAGCGAGGCCGTGCCGCTCCTCGCAACGGACAATGTAGCTCTTGGCGAAGTCCAGGTAGCCGAGGATCGCTCCAGCGTCCGTCCACTGCTTGAACAGATGGTTATTCTTGAAGAAATGGTTGTGCCCGAGCGCGGCGTGAGCCGTCACCAAGGCCTGCAGGGCCATGGTGTTCTCCTCCATCAGATAGACGATGCAGGGATTGGAATTGATGACCAGTTCATAGGCAAGTCCGCGCCCGCCTTTGCGATAGAGCAGATCCTGGTGGAGGAAGTGTTTGCCGAAAGACCAATGTCGGTACATCAGCGGCATACCGACTGACGAGTAGGCGTCGAGCATCTGCTGGGAGGAGATGATCTCCATCTGCACGGGATAGATATCGAGATGGAGCTCTTCGATCGCGATCGCCTCGATCACGTCATAGACCCGCGACAATTTCGTAAAATCCCAGTCGGATCCGGAAAAAAGCAGTTCGGAATTGGCGGCTTGTGTAGCCATCGCTCCCTCACGCTCTCTTGAGGAGAGTCGGCTGTCTGCCGAAGAGCTGGCGAAAGACCGGGTAGATATCGGCGGGCGTGGCGATGCGGCTCATCTGGAAGTTCGGCCATTTCAGGTCGATCGCGCTATAGGCACGCCATAGCGATGTCCCGTTCTCGGTCGTGCCGAATATATGGGCTTCGCGCTCGTCGATGATCTCGACATAGGCAAAATACTGGCACAGCCGCATGAGCCTGCCGTCGAGCAGGGCTATGCAGCGCTCGGAATCGGTGATGGAATTGTCTCCGTCCGAGGCCTGGGCGGCATAGATGTTCCATTGGCTGGCCGGATATCGCTGCCCGATGATGCGATGCATTTCCTCGAGCGCGGTGGAAACGACGGTACCGCCGCTTTGCGTGCAGTTGAAGAATGTCTCCTCGTCAACCTCCTGCGCCTCGTGGGTATGGCGGATGAAGACGATTTCGATCCGGTCATAGCGCCGTTTCAAAAACAGGTGCAGCAGCACGAAGAAGCGTTTGGCCAAATCCTTTTCGCGCTCACCCATGGACCCGGACACATCCATCAGACAGAACATGACGGCGTTGGCGTTCGGCACGGGCTGGGGGTCGAAGCGGTTGAATCGAATGTCGACGGGATCGACATAGGCAATTCGCCTGCGCCGCCGCTCCAACCGGTCAAGCTCCTCGCGCAATGTCGCAATGTGCCGGCGCGTCGCCGCGCTGGATCGCATCAACTCGAGCATGGCGATTTCCTCGAGGATCGCGTCCAACTCGCCCTGCTTGGGGCGCCTCAGCGCAATACGCCGTCCGTGACTGTTACGCATCGTGCGCCCAACATTGATGTTGGTGGGTGAACCGGTAGCGGCGAAGCCAGCCCGGCGCGGCTTGAAGGCAAGGATTTCCTTGAGGTTGAGCTTGACCATATCCGGGAGTTCGAGATCCTCGAAAAAAAGATCGAGCACCTCTTCGCGTGACAGCACAAAACGAAAGTCGTCTTCAGACACGGTGTTTCCCGGGGACGACGCCCCGGCGCCGCCGCCCTGGCCGGGCTTGGGGATCAAATCTCCAGGAGAGAAATGCCTGTTGCCCGGCAGGATGTACTGGCGCCTGCCGCTGTTCCTGGCGTTGTTGAAGGTCGGCTCGCCCGTGCCTCTGTCGGGCATGGGCACTGCGTGCTCGGCATCCACGTCGGCGATCCTGCCGATGCGGATCTGATCGCGCAGGCTTCGCTTGAGTTCTTCCCGAGCGCGCCTGAGGAACCGCTGGCGATTGCCCAGGCTCTTGTCCTTCGGATTCAGGCGGCGGTCGATGAAAATAGGCATGGAACCATTCGGGCCTCTCTTAACCCGCCTTGTTCACCCGCATGTACCAGTCGACAAGCCGGCGCACCTGCCGCTCGGTGTAGCCGCGTTCCACCATGCGCTGCACGAATTCATTGTGCCGCTTTTCCGTGACGCTGTCCTGCTTGGAGCCGAAACTGATCACCGGCAAGAGGTCTTCGACCTGGCCGAACATCCGCTTCTCGATGACCTCGCGAAGTTTCTCATAACCTGTCCAGGACGGGTTGCGGCCGTGGTTTCGCGCCCGGGCACGCAGCGTGAATTTGACCACTTCATTGCGGAAGTCCTTGGGATTGGCGATGCCGGCCGGTTTCTCGACCTGCGACAATTCCTTGTCCAATACCTCGCGATTGAGAATCTGGCCCGTGTCGGGATCCTTGTAGTCCTGGTCCTCAATCCAGGCATCGGCATAGGCGATGTAGCGGTCGAAGAGGTTCTGGCCATATTCGCTGTATGATTCCAGATAGGCTTTCTGAATCTCGTGGCCGATGAACTCGGCATAGCGCGTTGCCAGTTCCGACTTGATAAAGTCGAGATAGGCGCCTTCCGTTTCCTTTGGAAACTGCTCGCGCTTGATCGCCTCTTCCAGGATGTACATCAGGTGCACGGGATCGGCAGCCACCTCCTTGGTGTCGTAGTTGAATGTCTGGGACAAGATCTTGAAGGCGAAGCGTGTGCTTACGCCGGTCATGCCTTCGTCGACGCCGGCGGCATCGCGATATTCCTGGACCGACTTCGCCTTGGGATCGACTTCCTTGAGGTTCTCACCGTCATAGGCGCGCATCTTGGTGTAGAGCGGCGAATTGTCGTGCTCGGCAAGGCGGGTCGAGACCGTGAATCGGCTGAGAATGTCCATCACTTCAGGTGCGCAGGGGCTTGCGGCCAGGTCGCTCTCGCGCAGCAGCTTTTCATAGATCTGCCGCTCTTCGGTGATCCGCAGGCAATACGGTACCTTGACCACGAGGATGCGGTCGAGAAAGGCCTCGTTGTTCTTGTTGTTTTTGAACTGTTGCCATTCCGATTCGTTGGAATGGGCAATGATGATGCCCTGGTATGGAAAGGCGCCGAAATTCTCGGTACCGTTGTAGCTGCCTTCCTGGGTCGCCGTCAGCAACGGATGCAGGACCTTGATGGGTGCCTTGAACATCTCGACGAATTCGAGCAGGCCCTGCGTGGTCCGGTTCAGTCCGCCGCTGTAGGAATAGGCGTCCGGGTCGGATTGGCTGAAATTTTCCAGCTGTCTGATGTCGACCTTGCCGACCAGGGCCGAGACATCCTGATTGTTTTCGTCGCCAGGCTCTGTCTTGGCAATGCCGATCTGGCGCAGCCGGGAAGGCATCAACTTGACCACGCTGAATTTGGAAATGTCGCCGGACAGTTCGTCGAGTCGCTTGGCCGCCCATGGCGAGATGAGCCCATGCAGCCGGCGTCGGGCTATGCCGTATTTATCCTCCAGCAGGTCGCCCATGCGATCGGGGTTGAAAAGGCCAAGTGGCGATTCGAAAACCGGGCTGATCTGGTTGCCGACCTTCAGCGTGTAGATCGGGCGCTGTTCCATCAATTTCTTCAGCCGTTCGGCCAGGGAGGATTTGCCGCCGCCGACAGGGCCGAGGAGGTAGAGGATTTGCTTGCGCTCCTCGAGTCCCTGGGAGGCATAGCGAAAATAGCCGGCGATACGCTCGATCGTTTCCTCCATGCCGTAGAAGTCGGAGAAGGAGGGATAGATTTTAAGGGTGCGGTTCGAAAAGATGCGGCCGAGCCGTTCGTCCTTGCTGGTGTCGACCAGGTCGGGTTCGCCGATCGCCTCGACCATCCGTTCAGGCGCCGAGGCATACATTGATTTGTCCTCTCGGCAGGCAAGGAGATACTGCTGGAGGCTGGTTTCTTCCTGGGCGGCGTTGGCATAAATCTCCGAAAAAAGGTCGAAGACGTCGGACTGATTGTCGCGCATAGTGCTTTGCCCTCAGAGCCGTGCTGGCTACCTAATGGCTCATCACATATTCAACTGCCGGAACGCATGGTGGTTCCCTTTATTAGGAGCGCGCGTGCATTTGGCATCGAAACCCGAGACGCCAGCCATCTGGCCGAAATGCTTACCCAATACTTAGGTGGTGATGGCCAGACGAGGTCGTCAAGGGGCAGATATTGATTTCGTGATCTGCACGGTATTGAAGCGCGTTGATGCGGCCTGAGGCGGCGAGAGTTGCGACCCGGTTCTGGACGCGCGTAGCGCCCGCGAGCACTGTTGGACCTGCACAGCCGGGAGACTACGATGATCGATCGACGAAACCTCATCCTGACCTCCCTGGCGGCGATGCTGCCCTTGGAAGCATGGACCGTGCCGCGCCAGCCCGCGCCAGAAACGTTTGACTACGGACCGGCTCGACTCGACCTTTATGCACCGGAGGACGCAAGCGGGCTGCCGGTGGTGTTTTTCGTTCATGGCGGCGCCTGGCGGCTCGGCAAACGCAGCCAGGTGGGCGCCAAGCCGGCCTTCCTGCTTGCCAGCCGCTTCTGCTTCGTCTCCATCGACTACCGTATGCTGCCGCAGGCCGATGTCGCCACCCAGGCGGGCGACGTCGAGAAGGCCTATGCCTATGTCAGGGCCAACATCGCCCGGCATGGTGGCGACCCCAACCGCATCGTCGGCATGGGCCATTCGGCCGGCTGCCACCTGATTGCCCTGACCGGCATGCGCGGTGGATTGCCCGGCGTCGCCGGGCTGCTTCTCGATGATACCCGGGCCTATGATCTCGCCGCGCTCGCCGAAAATGGCGGCATGGTGCGGGCCTATGCGCGCGTGTTTTCCGATGCTTCGCAATGGGCGGCGCTTTCGCCGGCGAGCTATGTGGACGGCCGCAAGCATCCGCCGACCTTCATCGCCTATTCTCGTGCCGACGGTCGCGGCGAGCAGTCCACGACCTTTGCCGAGCGCCTGCGCGCCACAGGCACCGAGGTGACGCTTCGATGGCAGCGCGTATACGCATATGTCGATCAACCGCGATTTCGGCAGGGATGGCGATGCGCTGACCGCCGCCGCGCTGACGTTCCTGAAATCGGTGGTCGGTTGACTCAGCCGATTGTCGCTCGCCCATTCTGTGGCTGGATCATGCCAAAAGCGTCGGCGGAATATTGCGGCGCGGACATGCGCGGGTGCAATTGCTCTTCGTGAACGGAGAAAATTTGCATGAATGGCGCCGATGTCCTGTGCGACGTGCTGCTGGCCAATGATGTTACGGTGTGCTTCGCCAACCCCGGCACATCCGAAATGCATTTCGTCGCCGCGCTCGACCGCAAGCCGCGGATGCGTTGTGTGCTTGGCCTGTTCGAGGGCGTGGTGACCGGTGCGGCCGACGGCTATGCGCGCATGACCGACCGCCCCGCAGCGACGCTGCTGCATACCGGGCCGGGGCTGGCCAACGGTCTTGCCAACATGCACAACGCAAGGCGCGCCAGGAGCCCGATGATCAACATCGTCGGCGACCATGCCTCATACCATCTGCCGCTCGACGCGCCCCTGACCAGCGATATCGAAGGCCTGGCGGCGCCGATGTCCAACTGGGTGCGCCGCATCGAAGGGCCTGCCGATGTCCAGCCGGCCACGGAGGCGGCCTTTCGCGCCTCGCTGACGCCGCCGGGCGTCACGACGCTGATCCTGCCGGCGGACGCGGCCTGGGGGGAGGCTGACGCGGTTTCGCCCGGCAAGGTTGTCCTTTCACCGCCGCCGGTGGTTGACGTGGATGCGGTGCGTCAGGTTGCCGCGGCGATCCGCTCCGCGCCCGGCCGTGTTGGCATGATCGTTCGCGGGCGGGCGGCGCGCGCCGATGCGCTCGAGATCGCCGGCCAGATTTCGGCGGCCTGCGATGTCAGGCTGTTCAGCGAGGTCCTGATCGCCAGGATGCAGCGCGGGCGCGGACGTGTCGCGCCGACGCGCATCCCCTATCCGGTCGACGCGGCGACGGCAGCGCTCAGGGATATCGATGTCCTGGTGCTGGTCGGCGGAAAGGAGCCGGTCGCCTTCTTTGCCTATCCGGGAAAGCCGGGACGGCTTGTCCGTGACGACTGCCAGGTGCTGACGCTCGCCGGCCACGGCCAGGACCTGCATGCGGCGCTGGAAGCGCTTCGCGGTGAACTTGGCGTCAAGCCGTCGCAACGGACGGTGGTTGCCAGCGCCTTTCCCGACGAGGCGACGCCGAACGGCCCGCTGACGGAAGACGCCATCGCACTGTCTGTCGCGAGAAAGCTGCCGGCCGACGCGATCGTCTGCGACGAGGCCGTCACCTCGGCGCGGCGCTTCTTCGCGCTGTCGGCCTTTGCCGCGCCGCACGATTACATGATGGGCACGGGCGGGTCGATCGGCGGCGGCATCCCGCTGGCGACGGGTGCGGCGATCGCCTGTCCCGGCCGCAAGGTGATCAATCTCGAGGCCGACGGCAGCGGCATGTACACGGTGCAGGGCCTGTGGACGCAGGCGCGGGAACGTCTCGACGTGGTGACGATTGTCTTTTCCAACCGTACCTACGCGATCCTGCATGGCGAGATGAAGAATGTCGGCGTGAATGCGATCGGCGAGAATGCGCGGCGCATGCTCGATCTCGATCATCCGGCGCTGGACTGGGTTTCGCTGGCCAAAGGCATGGGCGTGGAGGCTGCGCGTGCGGATACCTGCGAGCGGTTCGACGCGCTGCTCGCCGCTGCCTTGTCTCGCCCGGGGCCGTTTCTGATCGAAGCGGTAATCTGACCGGTTCTTACCAGCGCGTCTGTTCGCCCGGCGCCGCCGGCTCGATCGCCAGCGCGTGCACGCCGGCCTTCAACTCGTCGGCCAGCAGTTCGTTGACGGCGCGGTGACGGTCGATGCGGCTCATGCCGGCGAAATTCGGCGAGACGATGCGGACACGGAAATGCGTCTCGCCGGTGCCGTCGAACTCGGCGTGGTGGCCGGATTCCACGTGATGATGGCCGGCGTGCAGATGGCTTTCGTTGAGGATGACCAGCCGGTCCGGCGAAAATGCCTTGTTGAGCTTGTCTTCCATGGTCGCCTGTATGGACATCGTTTTCTCCCTTCACCACATATGGTTGGCGCTGCCGTGAAAACCGGAAATCGGTCTCACCAGGCCGCTGGCGCGCAACAAAATCAGTCATTCGCCTGCTTTAAGCCGCGATTCAGCGGTTAGGGCGATGATCGCGAAAATGTCAATTCTTGTTTCGCATCTGCGAACGCCCCATAAATGGGTGAGATGAAGCCGTATCCCAAATATTTCGAGAAGATTCGCGTTCGCCCCGACAAGGACGCGGAGG
Source organism: Mesorhizobium sp. M8A.F.Ca.ET.021.01.1.1 (assembly GCF_003998025.1). NCBI lineage: Bacteria > Pseudomonadati > Pseudomonadota > Alphaproteobacteria > Hyphomicrobiales > Phyllobacteriaceae > Mesorhizobium > Mesorhizobium sp. M8A.F.Ca.ET.021.01.1.1. Next base: position 10,016 of record NZ_RZSJ01000040.1, on the reverse strand, counting down.
TGAAGTCGCACGCGCCGATCTGCCAGTGGGATGGCTGCAAGGAGGCGGGCACACATCGCGCGCCGGTCGGGCGCATGAAGGAGGGCGAGTATTTCCGCTTCTGCTTCGACCACGTGCGCGAGTACAACAAGGGCTTCAACTACTTCTCCGGCGTGCCGGACACCGAGGTCGCGCGCTTCCAGAAGGAAGCCATGACCGGCCACCGGCCGACCTGGAAGATGGGCGTCAACGGCGCCTCGACACGCTCCTCGCCCGATATGGCGCAGATGCGCTCCGGCCGCGCCGGCTACTACAACCGCATGCGCGACCCGTTCGACCTGTTCAAGGGGCCGAAGGATCCGCGCGAGGCGCGCGAGCGCAAGGCGAAGCCCCTTGAGGCCAAGGCGCTGGAAACGCTTGGCCTTGATACAAAGGCGACTGGCAAGGACATCAAGGCGCGCTATAAGGAACTGGTGAAGCGTCACCATCCGGATGCGAATGGCGGCGACAGAGGTTCGGAAGACCGGTTCCGCGATGTGCTTCAGGCCTATCGCGTGCTCAAACAGGCAGGCCTGTGCTGAGCGACCCTATGGTTTGTGTCGTTTTCCAACTTTCATAAGGTTGGAAAAGGCTTTAAGACCGCCCCCGAACAAAATCGATTGCCGGCGAAACGCGACGTTTCGCTTGTGGAGACGTTGAGAGATATGAACAAGGTCGATCGCGATATCGCCAACCTGCCCGACACGACGGTGTCGGTGAAGGAGAAATTCGGCTTCGAGTCCAAGATGGTGGTGCCGGCCTATTCGGTGACATCAGAGCATGTGCCCGACATTGATCCCGACTATCTGTTCGACAAGGCGACGACCTTGGCGATCCTCGCCGGCTTTGCCTACAACCGCCGCGTCATGGTGTCGGGCTATCACGGCACCGGCAAGTCGACCCATATCGAACAGGTTGCCGCCCGCCTCAACTGGCCTTGCGTGCGCGTCAACCTCGACAGCCATGTCAGCCGTATCGACCTCGTCGGCAAGGACGCGATCGTGGTCAAGGACGGCTTGCAGATCACCGAATTCCGCGACGGCATCCTGCCCTGGGCCTATCAGCACAATGTGGCGCTGTGCTTCGACGAATACGATGCCGGCCGTCCCGACGTAATGTTCGTCATCCAGCGCGTGCTGGAATCGTCCGGCCGCCTGACGCTGCTCGACCAGAGCCGGGTTATCCGCCCGCATCCGGCGTTCCGGCTGTTCTCGACCGCCAACACGGTCGGTCTGGGCGACACCACCGGCCTCTATCACGGCACCCAGCAGATCAACCAGGCGCAGATGGACCGCTGGTCGATCGTCACCACGCTGAACTATCTGCCGCATGACAATGAAGTGAACATCGTGCTGGCCAAGGCCAAGCACTATCGCGACACCAAGGGCAAGGACATCGTCAACAAGATGGTGCGCGTCGCCGACATGACGCGCTCGGCCTTTATCAATGGCGACCTGTCGACGGTGATGAGCCCGCGTACCGTCATCACCTGGGCCGAGAATGCCGAGATCTTCGGCGATGTCGGCATGGCGTTCCGGCTGACCTTCCTCAACAAGTGCGACGAGCTGGAACGCTCGGTGGTTGCCGAGTTCTACCAGCGCGCCTTCGGCCAGGATCTGCCCGAGAGCGCGGCCAACGTGGTGCTGGGCTAAGCAGAGCGTCGATGGCGGGTCCGGGCGACAATACGCGCAACAAGTCGAAGACGGGGTCTGAAGCCGATAGCTTCAAGCGCGCCGTCACCGTCTGCATGCGCGCCATCGCCGGCGATAAGGAGATGGAAGTCGGCTTCGCCAAGGACAGGCCGGCGCTGGCCGGTAGCCGCGCGCGGCTGCCTGAACTGCCCAAGAAGGCATCGAAGACCGACATCGCGATCGCCCGCGGGCTCGGCGATTCCATGGCGCTGAAGGGCGCCTGCCACGACGTGCGCATCCACAGCAAGCTGGCGCCCGAAGGCAAGGCTGCCCGCGCCATCTACGATGCGGTCGAGCAGGCCCGCGTCGAGGCGATCGGCAGCCGCGCCATGCAAGGCGTCGCCGACAATATCGGCTCGATGCTGGAGGACAAATACGCCAAGGCCAACCTCGTCGACGTCAAGGACAAGGCCGACGCGCCCATCGAGGAGGCGCTGGCGCTGATGGTGCGCGAAAAGCTGACCGGCCGGCCGGTGCCGAAGAACGGCGAGCGGCTGGTCGAACTCTGGCGGCCGTGGGTCGAGGAGAAGGCAAAGGCGGACCTCGACGGCCTGTCGGAAAAGCTCGAGGACCAGCAGGCCTTCGCCCGCGTCGTGCGCGAGATGCTCGCCTCCATGGAAATGGCCGAGGAACTCGGCGACGACCAGGAGACCGAAGACTCCGAGGACAATGACGACAACCAGCCGCAAGGCGAGGAACAGAGCGAGGAGGGCGGCGAAGACGATTCCGGCTCCGAGCAGTCGCAATCCGAGGACGCCGAGGCATCGGCGGACGACGAGCAGTCGGCGGAGACCGAAGCCTCCGACGCGACGGCCGACGATCTGTCGGATGACGACGATGCCGATGCCGAAACCCCCGGCGAGGCGCGCCGCAACGACAATCCCTTCACCAATCTGCCGAAGGAAATCGACTACAAGGTCTACACGTCAGCTTTCGACGAGACGGTCGGCGCCGAGGAGCTCTGCGAAGAGGAAGAGCTCGACCGGCTGCGCGCCTTCCTCGACAAGCAGCTCGCCAACCTGTCGGGCGTCGTCGGACGGCTCGCCAACCGGCTGCAGCGCCGCCTGATGGCGCAGCAGAACCGGTCCTGGGACTTCGACCTGGAAGAGGGCTATCTCGACCCGGCGCGGCTGGTGCGCGTGGTCATCGATCCGATGCAGCCGCTGTCGTTCAAGCAGGAGCGCGACACCAAATTCCGTGACACGGTGGTGACGCTGGTGCTCGACAATTCCGGTTCGATGCGCGGCCGGCCGATCACGGTCGCCGCCACCTGCGCCGACATTCTGGCGCGCACGCTGGAGCGCTGCGGCGTGTCGGTCGAGATCCTCGGCTTCACCACGCGGGCCTGGAAGGGTGGGCAGGCGCGCGAGAAATGGCTGAAGGACGGCAAGCCGCCGAACCCCGGTCGGCTCAACGACCTGCGCCATATCATCTACAAGTCGGCCGACCACCCGTGGCGGCGGGCGCGGCGCAATCTCGGCCTGATGATGCGCGAAGGCCTGCTCAAGGAAAACATCGACGGCGAGGCGCTCTTGTGGGCGCACAACCGGCTGATTGCCCGGCCCGAACAGCGCAAGATCCTGATGATGATCTCGGACGGCGCGCCCGTCGACGATTCGACGCTGTCGGTCAATCCGGGCAATTATCTCGAACGCCATCTGCGCGCCGTCATCGAACTGATCGAGACGCGTTCGCCGGTGGAGTTGCTGGCCATCGGCATCGGCCATGACGTCACGCGCTATTACAGGCGCGCCGTCACCATCGTCGATGCCGAGGAACTGGCCGGCGCCATGACCGAGCAACTGGCTTCGCTGTTTGCCGAGGAAAGCGCGAAGGATACGCGTCGCGGCGGCATGCGGCGCGCCGGATGATCTTTTTCCGAGGCGGGTTTCGGCACACGCTTTTCGCCGCCTTCGCCTTGCTTGCCGGCATGGCTTCGGCGCCAGCCGGTTCGGCCGACCCGGCTCCGGTTGAGCCTGTCGCGGTCTCGGCCCGCCCGATCACCGAATTCCATATTGGCCGTACCGACAAGCAGTTTGGCCAGCTCGAATTCGTCGGCGGGCTGGAAATGACCTCGCCATCACGTGATTTCGGGGCGCTGTCGGCCTTCCGGTTTCTGAAAGCCGGCAGTGATTTCATCGGCGTGGCCGACACCGGTTACTGGTTCTTCGGCTCGGTGGCCCGCGACGCTGACAGGCGGCCCGTTGGCATCCAGAATTTTCGCATGCAGCAGATGGTCGACCAGAACGGCCAGCCGATCGACGAAAAATGGGAAGTCGACGCCGAGGGCCTTGCGGTCAAGGACGGCATCGCCACCGTTGGTTTCGAGCGCAACCATCGCGTCGCCCAGTTCAGGATTGACCAAGACAATATGAAGGGGTCGTTCCGGCAGTTGGATTTCCTGGTGCCGGCGCGGGAGCTGCGGCAGAATCGCGGCTTCGAGACCGTCACCCATGCCAATGCCAACGGCCAGCATCAGGGCGGCCTGGTCGTGGTCTCGGAGAAGAGCCTCGACAAGGCCGGCAATATCTACGCCGCCATCATCGAAGGCCCGCACAAGGGCGTCTTCACCGTCAAGCGCAACGACGATTTCGACATCACCGATGGCGCCTTCCTGCCGGATGGCGATCTTTTGCTGCTGGAGCGCAGTTTCACCATGGCGGGCGGCCTCAAGATGCGGCTGCGGCGCATTTATGGAGAGAGCGTCGAGAAGGGCGCCGTCGCCGATGGGCCGGTGCTGCTGCAGGCCGACATGGGCTACCAGATCGACAATATGGAAGGTCTTGACGTCTGGACCCGCGATGACGGCGCGCTGATGGTGTCGCTGATCTCCGACGATAACCACTCGATCCTGCAGCGCAATCTCTACCTGGAATTCATCCTGCACCAGGATTGATGAGCGGCAGCCCCAACGATCTGAAGCTGAGTGTATTCAACACCGGCTTCACCACCGGACCTACGCTCACCCGCTCGCCGACTGGATTGCCGAACGCCGCATACCGCGGAACGCCATCATACCGACCAGGGCGCCTTCTTCGACGGTGTCGTTCCGCCAAGGAGCGGGAGGAGGGGACACGCGGGCTCCTGGAGGCCCTTGCCGCCGAGCTCCAGAAGTCGAACTAGGGCAATTCCAGGAAAAGTGCGTAGCGGTTTTCCGTCCGGAATTGCGTAAAAACAAGAAGTTAGAGCGGTCAAAGATTCTATCAAACTCTGAATCGCCCTAAGTCCCGCTGAACATCGCCTGAGGCGGACCCGCTGGCCGACCTTACGTCAGGATCATCGGCCGTTGGTGGCGATCCAGATGACATGGCGCGCGCCGCGCTTGCCGTTGGCGCGCGTGTTGACCTCCTCAAAGGCGAAGCCGGCCTGTTTCAGCCGCCGCGTGAAGCCGGCATCCGGGCCTTGCGACCACACCGCCAGCACGCCGCCCGGCTTGAGGGCGCTACGCGCGTCGCCGAGCCCTGCCAGGCTGTAGAGAGCGTCATTGCCCTTGTGGACGATGCCTTCGGGGCCATTGTCGACGTCGAGCAGGATCGCGTCCCAGGCTGCGGGCTCGGACCGTATCAACTTGCCGACATCGGCCTCGCGGATGGTGACGCGGGAATCGTCGAGCGAGCCGGCGAAAATCTCGGCCATCGGGCCGCGCGCCCAGGCGACGACGGCCGGCACCAGTTCCGCGACAACGATCTCGGCATTGTTGCCCAGTTCGGCGAGAGCAGCGCGCAGCGTAAAACCCATGCCAAGTCCGCCGATCAGCACCCTCGGCTGCCGATGGCCCGCGATCTTCTGGCAGGACAGTCTCGCCAGCGCCTCCTCGGAGCCGCTCAGCCGGCTGTTCATCAACTCGTTGGTGCCGAGCATGATCGAGAATTCGGAACCGCGCCGTTTCAGCCGCAGTTCCTGTTGGCCATCAGGCGTTTTCGCGGAGTCCAGCTGGATCCAGGGAATCACGACTTAGGCCGCGGCAACGGCCAGCTGGCTCCAGCGGGCGGCGAGCAGCCGGTAGGGGATCAGTGCCACGACAGCGATGATCAGTTTCACGCTGAGGTCGCCGAGCGCCCAGGACACCCAACGCATGGCCTCGACATGAAACACGCCCATCAACGGGGCGCTCTCGAGAGCAAAACTGTCGCTTGGGCCGGCGAAGGCAAAGGCGGCCGAAAAGGCCACGCCGAAGAACACGAGTGTGTCGAACACCGATCCGACCAGCGTGCCGACGATCGGCGCCCGCCACCAGCTCTGCCGGCGCAGCCGGTTGAACACGGTGACGTCGAGCAATTGCGCGGTCAGGAAGGCAGCGCCCGAAGCGGCCGCGATACGCACCAGCCGGTCGGCCGACGTCTCGAATTCGATGAAGCCATGGCGAAACAGGAAGGGCGGGATCAGGATCGAGCACACCACTGCCGTCATGAAGCCGACAAAGACGATGCGGCGCGCCACGGCAGGTCCGTAGCGCCGGTTGGCAAGGTCGGTGACCAGGAAGGAGAAGGGGTAGGTGAACGCGCCCCAGGTCAAAACGTCGGCGAGCGACAGGCCGCCAATCTGGCCCTGCATGGGAAACTGCACGAGGATGTTCGACGCCACGACGACAAGCGCCATGGCGGCCACGAAAGGCAGGTATCGCGAAAAAGAAGACATTTTTTTATCCTGGGTAATGGAACCAGCGGAGCATCATGCCGATCGGGCGGTGCCCGCTTCGCAGTTGGGCATCGGATTGTCGAGCCTTGCGGATCTATCCGATGCTCAGTGGCCAACAAAAGATTGGCCAGAGGCCAACAAGAGGTTGGCCGGGGCGGTCGTCCCCCGCCTTATCTGATGTTACGCAGCGACCTGCTCGGCGAGCTTCTTGGCGATCTGCTTCTTCAGCAGGCGCGCGCGCTGCGACAGTTCCTTGACGTCGGCCTTGGCCAGGAAAGCGTCGAGACCGCCACGATGTTCGACCGAACGCAGCGCGTTGGCTGAGATGCGCAGGCGCACGTTCTGGTTCAGCGCTTCCGAAATCAGCGTCACATTGACGAGGTTCGGCAGGAAGCGACGCTTGGTCTTGTTGTTGGCGTGGCTCACATTGTTGCCGGTCTGGACTGCTTTGGCAGTGAGTTCGCAGGTGCGGGACATGGGTTCTAACCTTCAGTTCTTTCGTGACCTGCCAAACCTTTGTGCCCACGCCGGGTGGCGCGCGGTTCTGGTCAGGCGGCCTTATGGAAAAAGTTGGCGTTCCATAGTTGCATTTCACCGGGGCGTCAAGCTCCGGCTTCGCCACGGAACCGCCCGGCATTTCATATTAAGGCCGGATTTCCCCCTATAAGCGGTCTCATAGGGACATGCCAGACCGGAGTCGCCCGCCTCCGGCCCAAAATCAAGGATCCGATCCGCCATGCCTCGTTTGTCTCACGCGCTCGTCACCGCGCTTGCCATCGCCTTGCCGTCCGCCGCGTCGGCTGCGTCGCCGCAATCCTTCAAGGGCGAATACACGGTGTCGTTCCTGGGGCTCTCGATCGCGAGATCGACTTTCTCCAGCAGCTATCAGAGTGGCGTTTATGCGATCAATGGCACCGTCTCCGCAGCGGGTCTGGCCAAGCTGTTCGACGACACGCGTGGCACAATCTCGTCCAAGGGTACGATCTCCGGGCAGAAAATGGTGCCGCAGGCATTCCGTGCCGATTACACTTCCGGCAAGAAGGCATCCTCGATCGACATTCGCTTTGCCAATGGCAACGTGGCGTCGACGCAGGTCATCCCCGCGCCGGGCAAGCGCGACCCCAAGGCCTGGGTACCGCTCGGTGCCGGCGATCTGGCATCGGTACTCGATCCGATGGCCGCCACCGTCATCCATGCCGACAGCCCCGACCAGGTCTGCGGCCGCAAGGTCAAGTTCTATGATGGTGAGATGCGCGCCGACCTGACGCTGACCTACGCCTCGAAAGGAACGATCTCGGTGCCGGGCTACAAGGGCGACACAGTCACCTGCCAGATGGGTTTCGAGCCGGTGGCAGGCTACCGCAAGGGCCGCAAGGCGCTCAATTATCTCAAGAGCAAGAGCCGCATGATGGTGACGTTTGCACCGCTTGGCCAAACCGGCGTATATGCGCCGATCCACGCTACGGTCGGAACGCAGATCGGCACCTTGACCATCAGCGCCGGACGTTTCGAAGCGGTACAATAAGGCAGGCCACCGGGGACAGAATGGGGCGCGCCACTGGAGACAAAATGGGGCGCGCAACACTGATCGGCTTTTCGGCGGTCGCCATGTGGGCGTTGCTGGCGTTGCTGACGGACGCATCCGGCAAGGTGCCGCCATTCCTGTTGTCGGCGATCACCTTCTCGATCGGCACCGGGGTCGGGCTAGTCGCACGGCTGTTCATGCCGGCTGCCGACAGGGGCCAGAAAATCCCACCCCAGGTGTGGGTGATCGGCATTGCCGGCCTGTTCGGCTACCACTTCTTCTACTTCACCGCGCTGCGCAACGCGCCGGCGGTGGAGGCGAGCCTGATTGCTTATCTCTGGCCACTGCTGATCGTGCTCGGCTCGGCGCTGATGCCGGGCGAAAAACTGGCGTGGCACCATGTCGTCGGCGCGCTGCTCGGCCTTGCCGGCACCGTGCTGATCGTCACCAAGGGTGGCGGCCTGGCCTTCGATGGTCGCTATACCTTCGGCTATGCCATGGCCGCCGTCTGCGCCTTGCTATGGTCGTCCTATTCACTGCTGTCGCGACGTTTCCCGTCGGTGCCGACCAGCATCGTCACCTGGTTCTGCGCGGCAACCGCCGTGCTGTCGCTCGCCTGCCACCTGGCGCTCGAGGAAACAGTGCTGCCGGTCGGCGCCGGCCAGTGGCTGGCCGTGCTCGGCCTTGGCCTGATGCCGGTGGGCGCGGCCTTCTATGCCTGGGACATCGGCGTCAAGCGCGGCAACATCCAGGTGTTGGGTGCGGTAAGCTACGCGGCGCCGCTTTTGTCGACGCTGGTGCTGATCGCGGCCGGCGTCGCCGAGCCTTCGTTGCGCATTCTGGCCGCCTGCGTGCTCATCACCGGCGGCGCGGCGCTGGCGGCAAAGTCGCTGTTTCTGCGCAAGTCCATTGCTATCGAGAGCGGAGCCGGGGCATCCGAAGGTGGAGCCCGGGCATCCGAAGACGGAGCCAGGGCATGACGATGCCGTTTGCCGGCGGCATCGACGCCAACGCCAATGCAACGCTGATCTTTTCGATGGTGGCGGCGGTGATCTATGCCTTCACATCAGGCATGCCGCCGACGCTGGCCCGCTCGGCGGCAAAGACGCTCTCTGTGGCCATGCTCGCCGCACTCGCCGCAATGCAGGGCGGCGCGCTGCTGCTGGTTGCCGCCCTTACGCTGAGCGCGATCGGCGACGCCTTCCTGTCGCGCGACGGGGAAAGGGCATTTCTCGGCGGGCTGGCGAGCTTTCTCGTCGCCCACATCGTCTATGTCGCGCTGTTGCTGCGTAGCGGTGGCGGATTGGAGTTGCTTTCCGCCGAATCCTGGCGGGGCGCGATTGCACTGGCCATGGCGGTGTTCGCGATCGTGATGCTGGCAGCGCTCTGGCGCCGTGTCGGCCCCGGCCTGCGTATCCCGATCGCCGTCTATGTCCTTGCGATCCTGGCGATGGGCATGTCGGCGCTGACGACAAACAGTATCTGGGTGATCGGCGGCGCCGTGCTGTTCATGGCATCGGACGGGCTACTTGCCACGGAGAAATTCCTGGTAGCCGCCATCTCGCCGCATCGCGCCTGGATGCGCCTCGCAGTCTGGGTGCTGTACTACGCCGCCCAGCTCGCCATTACCCTGGGTTTCCTGCTGGGTTAGGGCTGCCAGCCCGGCTCGGCCAGTTCGAAGGCGGCGAAATCGAAACCCGGCGCGACGGTACAGCCGACCAGCGTCCACTCGCCCAGACTGCGCGCCGATTGCCACCAGCCTGCCGGCACGACGATTTGCGGCCTTTCGCCCGCCGCGAGGTCGATGCCGAGAACCTGCTCGATAACGGCGCCGCCTTCTTCACACATCGACAGCGCCAACGGCGCGCCGGCATGGAAATGCCAGACCTCGGCGGCATCCCTGACCCGATGCCAGGCTGAAAGCTGGTGCCGTTCCAGCAGAAAATAGATTGCGGTCGAATGGCCGCGCGCACCGCCGGCCTCGTCGCGAAAGGTTTCGGCATACCAGCCGCCTTCCGGATGCGGCTTCAGTGCGAACGTTGCTATGATTTGCGCGGAACTGGTCATCGGCAGGAAGCTCGCATGGCGCTCAGAAATTGTCCTTGCGCTTGCGGATCTCGGCGAAGACCTCGGCATCCCCGGCC
>NZ_RZSJ01000409.1:0-5756 GCF_003998025.1 Mesorhizobium sp. M8A.F.Ca.ET.021.01.1.1 | reverse complement strand
GGCAAGACCCGATACCGTCATCGATGCCATCACCGCCGCCAAGCCTGACATCGTCGTGTCGGCCGCCGCTTACACGGCCGTCGACCAGGCCGAGGACGAGCCCGATCTGGCCTTTGCGGTGAACGCGACCGGCGCGGGCAAGGTGGCCGAGGCCGCGGCGCGGCTCGGCGTTCCAATCATCCATCTTTCGACCGATTATGTCTTCGACGGCAGCGCTCCCCACGCCTATGTCGAGACCGACCCGACGGCGCCGCTCGGTGTCTACGGTGCCTCCAAGCTCGCCGGCGAGCAGGCGGTGGCCGCCGCCAATCCGCGCCACCTGATCCTGCGCACCGCCTGGGTCTACAGCCCGTTCGGAAAGAATTTCGTGAAAACCATGCTGAGGCTCGCCGCCGACCGCGACGAGATTTCGGTGGTATCAGATCAATGGGGAAATCCCACATCCGCACTGGATATCGCCGACGCGATCCTGCATGCGGCCGCCATGCTGCACCGCAACAACGACGTCGCCGCGTTCGGCACCCATCATCTGGCCGGCACGGGCGAGACCAACTGGAGCGGCTTTGCCCGTCATATCCTCGACACAAGCTTGAAGTCTGGTGGTCCCTGGGCGCGGGTACGGGATATCACGACGATGGACTACCCGACCAAGGCGCGCCGCCCCGCCAATTCCCGGCTATCGAGCGCGAAATTCGCGGGCGTTTTCGCATGGACGGCGCCGGACTGGCGGGAGTCGACGGAAGAGGTGGTGCGCGGGCTGGTGGCGGGCGAGACGAGACAGATATTGAGCGCATGAACAAGCACCCATCACCCGAAAATCTGCAAGGCGCGACGCCTGACCCGCAGCCGGCCGAAGGCAGGCCAGCAAAAGCCCGCGCCAAGGCGAAGCCGGCGGCTGCAAAAGACCCCGCGACGAAGCGCACCTGCATCATGGTGCTCGGCATGCACCGCTCGGGCACCAGCGCGCTGACAAGGGCGATCAGTCTGCTCGGCGCCGAACTGCCGAAAAACATGCTTGGCGCCAATCCCTCGAACCCGGCTGGGCATTGGGAGCCGGAGCGCCTTATCGAACTGCACGACCAGATGTTGGCCGAGGCAGGAAGTAGCTGGGATGATTGGCGCGCCTTTGACCCAAGCGATTTAGGCGCGGCGCGGCTGCGTTTTTACAAAGCCGAAATAGCCCGATTGATTGACGAGGAATATGGCAGTGCGCCGCTGTTCGTCCTCAAGGAGCCCCGTATCTCGCGCTTCGTACCGCTTTACGCGGACATACTGAAACGCATGCGCATCGACGTGCGGTACGTGCTGATCGAGCGCAATCCGCTGGCTGTGGTTGCTTCCTTGGCCAACAGGGACGGATTTACGACAGGTTTCAGCTCTCTTCTTTGGTTGCGCCATGAACTGGAGGCGGAGCGCGCCACCAGGAACTATCCCCGCATCTTTGTTTCTTATGAGGCCATGCTTGGCGATTGGCGTGCGCGAATCGAGGAGATCACCAACGTTCTTAAAATCGACTGGCCACGATCAGGCATCGAATGGCAGGCATTGTTGTCCACGCACTTCTCGGCGGACCATCAGCACTTCACGGCCAGCCCGGACCTTCTTGATGCTGATCCGCGCATCGCCGACTGGGTCAAGGAGGCGTACGGGGCGCTGACGGATCTTGGTAAGAGCGGCAATGACGAAGCGGCGATGGCGCGGCTTGATGCCGTACGAGTCGCGTTTGACCGTGCAAGCTCAATCTTTGGCGATGCATCCTTCCCTGAAATGAATGTGCGCATCAAAGCGATGTCAATGGTGCAAGCGGAAGCGCAAACGCTAGCGGATCAACTCTCTCTAGAAAATGAAAAGATGGGGGCCGAGGTCGAAAGGATGCGTGCGAAGGGCATCGCGTTGGAGGCCAAATTCTCAAGGGATCTGGGGAAGGCACTGCAAGAGTCTCAGAGGACGATGGATCGAGAAAATGTGGAAGCTGAAACCCGGCAAGCGGTAGTTGCCAAGCTGCGCGCTGATATCGTCGCAAGAGATTCTGAAATTGCGCAGAAAAACTTGATTATCTCGGATGAGCAAAACAAGTTGCTGCATGCAATTGAAACAATTTCAGAGATGAAGAAAAGCAGATCGTGGAAGCTGATGGCCCCGTTTCGTGTGGCAAAAACAGTGGGGCTTTCGGCCGAGCGGTTTGTCGTAGCGAGTGGCCTGCGTAAGATGAAAAGTGCCCGCTATTTGCTAAATCGTGTGATCGTTGTTTTGAGGGACGACGGGATCATTTCTGTTTTGGAGAGAACAAGAAAGTTTATCGCGAGAAGGCGGGATGCCAAGCGGTACCAAAAGACGGATATATCTGGAACTGTGTCTTCCTTTCATTTCACAAATGAAATTGGTGCAACAAACGCTAGACGACCTCTGCCCGAACGGGATATCGCGATTCGGATGCCGCTGGCCTGGGCATCAAAGGTCGTGCTGCCGAAGAATATCGCCGTTGTAGTTCACGCATTTTACGTGGAATTGTTCCCAGAAATTCTTACGGCGCTGGAAAACATTGAGGCAGACTTCAAACTGTACGTTTCAACAACAGATGAAGAAAAAAAGCAAATTATAAGCTCCATGTGCTCAAGTCGTGGAGTGAGCAACGTAGAAATTAGAGTTTTCGAAAACAAAGGAAGAGATGTCGCCCCAAAGATTGTTGGTTTTCGCGATATCTACGTTAAGCATGATTTTTTTCTTCACTTGCACACAAAAAAATCACCGCATCTGTCTGATCTAGAGAATTGGCGGTCTTATCTGATAGGTAATCTTATTGGGTCGAAGGACATTGTTCGATCTATTTTTTCACTTTTCATGTCTGACAAAAATGTTGGGATAATATACCCTCAGCACTTTGGCCCTGTTCGAGCTATGCTTAATTGGGGGTTCGACTTCGAAGCGGCAAAAACCCTTTTGCGGCGCGCCAAATGGGACCTTAGCAAGGACAGTGTCCTGGAGTTTCCTTCTGGCTCCATGTTTTGGGGGCGGTCGGCCGCCATCAGGCCTCTTCTAGATCTAGGGCTGACGTTCGACGATTTTCCCGAAGAGGACGGTCAAGTCGACGGTACTTTGGCGCATGCGATCGAGCGCAGCTATCTACATTTTGCGGAATGCGCCGGATTTCATTGGCTAAAGATTCAGAGTGGTATTGACTCTCCATCGGAGGCGCTTCTGGCGTTGAAGAAGCCAATCGACGTCAAGCTGCTGGAGAAAATTTATGTACCACTTTTTGATGAGCCAGGACGGTCCGAGTTTTCCCTGAGTAGAAGCTACGGCGAGCTTCGTCCTTTGAGGATGACGAAGTCGAGTAACGCGAAGCCCAGAATTAACTTGCTTCTGCCCACTATAGATCCGGTGTGGATTTTTGGCGGCATATCCACCGCCTTAAAGATATTCGAGGAAATATCGTCTAAATTGTCTGATTTTGACAAGAGGATCGTGGTCCTGGATTCTCCGGTAGAAAGAAATCATTTAGAGAATTTTCCAGAATATGCGCTGGATCCTTTAGGGGGCCATGCTGTAATTTTTGATGCTTTTGATCGAGCTCTCGGCCTGGATGTTCGTAGGGATGATATATTTGTATCGACGGCTTGGTGGTCTGAATATCTTCGGACTTCAATAGCAAGTTTTCAGAAAATGGCATTTGGGCACAGCTCGGGTGCGGTGTATTTCATACAAGATTACGAGTCGAATTTTGTCCAATGGTCCTCGAGGTGGGCGATTGCAGAGTCTACATATAATTTGGCTGAGAATGTTGTCGCTCTGGTGAATTCTGAGGAGCTGTCCTCGTTTATGAATCGCAGATTTGGGTGGACAGACCAGATCGTCGTTCCTTTCCGCATCAATGAGACGATCGAGCACAAAATTAGGCCTGTCCCCAAAGAGCGGATCATCTTGTGCTATGGGAGGCCCAGTGCGGCTAGAAATTGCTTTGAAATAATCGTTGACGGCCTGTCGCTATGGCAACAGCGAAATCCTACCAGCGCCAGCAAGTGGCAGGTAGTCTTCCTTGGGGAAGATTTTGAGATGGCAAAAGTGTGGCCGGTGCAAAATAGTGCCGTTCCTGGCAAGGTCAGCCTTGAAGAATATGCTGCATATCTAAGTCGAGCGAGTGTCGGGATATCTCTGATGATATCCCCGCATCCTAGCTACCCCCCGCTGGAAATGGCTCATGCCGGACTTATCACCATCTCCAATAATTATGATACAAAGAACATCTCCGCGAGAAGTCCGAACCTAATAGGGCTTGATCACGTAACGCCCGATGCGGTCGCGGCCGCACTTGAGAAGTGCGCCCAGGCAGCTGAAGAGAATGTCGGACGCGTGGTGAAGCGAAAAGAGATACAGGAAATCCCCCTTGTCGGAAGTAGATACGACCCTGCCGAGCTTGCAGGCAGATTGCGATCATCGCTATGAATGGAGTCAAAGTGGATACATTTAATTTTCGGGGGTACGAGATTCCCATTCATCTTATGATGTTGACGGGCGGTGGCCCTGAGACATTCGAAGAAATATCGGATAAGCATTTTTTGTCTTTGAGGAAACATGTAGCTATCGAGCCAGATCAGAAGCTTCTTGAGATAGGTTGCGGTATTGGGCGCGATGCAATCCCACTCAGTTCGTTTTTGACTTCGGGGGCTTATATGGGGGTCGACATAATTCGACCGTCTATAGAGTGGTGTGCTGACCATATTTCCAAGCGGTCGCCAAATTGCGAATTTGTTCATTTTGACGTTAAGGATCAACTTCACAATCCTCATGGGACTATCACGACAAAAGAAATTTATCTCCCAGTATCAAACGAATCTGTGGATCGAATATTTCTATTCTCTGTTTTTACCCATATGTTTGAGGATGATATAATACACTATCTGAAAGAGTTCAAGAGGTCGATTAAGATAGATGGCCTTGTCTATGCCACCACTTTCGTATTCGATGATTTGATTTTGGATAAAGCACGAGAAACTAATTTGACGATATTTGATCTTCGTTTTGAGCACCAAATTTCGGACGGTTGCAGAATTAATAATCTGACTTTTCCACTTGGTGCGGTCGCCTACACATTGGATAAATGGTTGGAAATGATTAACATTGCGGGGTTCAGGCTGCGAACGTCTGTGATCCGTGGTGGTTGGTCCGGGGCTTTCGAAAATCGGCTTGATGGACAGGACGTCCTTGTGCTTGAGCCCTCATGAAGGCGAGCCGGTGGCTTTTAACTACGGTCGTTGACGCAAGATGTTCCCAAATTTACGCGGGTTGATATTCCCCCTCGTTCGCCGAGAAGTTACCGGCCGTTATCGTGGCTCCGCGTTCGGGTTGGCGTGGTCGCTGCTCAATCCGCTGTTCATGTTGGCTGTCTACACATTCGTCTTTGGTGTGGTGATGAAGTCGCGCTGGACTATTCCCGGTCAGCAAGGCGCCACTGATTCGACAGGAGAGTATGCGGTTGTCCTTTTCTGCGGATTGATCGTTTTCCAGTTCTTTGCGGAAGTGGTCTCGCTGGCACCCGGGTTGATCGTTGCTAACGCCAACTACGTCAAAAAGATCGTGTTTCCGATTCAGATCCTGCCCTTGGTTTCTGCGGGCGCGGCGTTGTTTCATGCAGCAGTCAGTCTGCTGGTGCTGCTGGTCTTCGCGTTTATCGTTTTTGGCTATATTCCGGCTACAGTCGTTTTGGCGCCATTGGTTTTCGCGCCACTGGTCGTCATGGTTCTCGGCATCGCCTGGAT
>NZ_RZSJ01000408.1:0-5760 GCF_003998025.1 Mesorhizobium sp. M8A.F.Ca.ET.021.01.1.1 | reverse complement strand
TCATTACTTCGATGCAGAAGGCGCCCTGATCGCCTGGGACGGGGAGAGCCGGATGATCGCCATGTCGCCGGCGCAGCTTCGCGCCGTGCCGCTGGTGATCGGCGTCGCCGCCTCGCCTGAGAAGGCGACGGCAATTATCGGCGCCGTTCGTTCCGGGCTCATCAACACGCTGGTGACGGATACCAAGACGGCGCAGGCCATCCTCGCGGTTCTTGCAACGCGATAGCGGCAGATATGCCGGACGGATGCCGCGCGGTGGCGCGGATAGAAGCCGTTGCGAAATCGATTGTATCGCCGGGGAGTCGGGACGATAGTTCGCCTGGGCTCCGAGGAGCCGTTGGACGGTGTCCGGAAAAGCCGGCGTTGCCGTCCCGGAAAAACCGGGTTGCAATTTATTTCTGCAAAGTGTTACAAAATACGGACCCGGCGTGCAGGCATGCCGGGCGCTGTGTTCCCTGACCTGGCGGAGGCGAGGAAAGCGAGCACGGCGATTGCGCCGGTCGGCTGGACCGGCTGACAGACTGGAGGGCGCTTGGGAGGAGCTGCCCGCGAAAGGCAAACAGGCGTTCCCGGCCGTCGGCATCCTGCCCCCGCGCGGATGACGGCCATTCCAATGTCACCGCAAACGGCAGAATTGCCAACAATGAGGAGGATGTCATGAAGAAGATCGTTGCCGCGCTCGCGGCGCTTGCCGTCAGCGCGACGGTGCTGATGGCGCCCGCGCAGGCACAGGACAAGAAATACACCATTGCGCTCATTCCGGGCCTCACCACCGATGGCTTCTACATCACCATGCGCAAAGGTGCTCAGGCGGCTGCCGATGCGCTCGGCGTGAACCTGGTCTTCCAGGGTGCTCCGGACTTCAATCCGGTCACCCAGGTGCCAGTGCTCGACGCGGTCATCGCCAAGAAGCCGGATGCTATCCTGATCGCGCCCACCGACAAGGTCCAGCTGGTGGAACCGCTGCGCAAGGCCAATGATGCCGGCATCCCGGTCATAACCGTCGATACTTTCATCGGCAGCGGCGCCTACCAGACGGGTGCCGGCGACGCCGATTTCCCGCTGGCCTACATTGCCTCGGACAATGTGCTGGGCGGCGAGATCGCGGCTAGGGCGCTGGCCACGTCCATCGGCGACAAGGGCAAGGTCTATGTGTCGAACGTCAAGCCCGGCATTTCGACCACCGATCAGCGCGAAGAAGGCTTCAAGAAGGAGATGGCCAAGCATACCGGCATCACCGTTCTGGAAACCCAGTTCAATGACGACGACGCCAACAAGGCGGCCTCGCAGCTGCAGGCTGTCTTCGCGCGCAATCCCGATCTCGTCGGCGTGTTCGGCGCCAACCTGTTCTCGGCGCTCGGCGCCGCCAACGGCGTCAAGCAGGCGGGGCAGACGGGGACCGTCAAGGTGGTTGCCTTCGATGCACCGACCAGCATCGTCGACAACATCAATACCGGCCTCGTGGACGTGGCAATCGCCCAGCATCCGGCCGAGATCGGCTATTACGGCGTGGTTTCGGCCTACGCCCACCTGACCGGCCATTCGATCCCGGTCACGATCGGCACCGGCTTCACGATCATGGACAAGTCGAACATCGCGGACCCGAACATCTCGAAGTATCTCTACTCCGAGTAAGCCCAGACGAGCTTGGCTCCTCCCGGTTTTGCCGGGGGGAGTTCGCGCCGGGTCCCGCAAAAGGCGGGGCCTGTTTGAAGGCAGCCGCGCCGCGGAGTATTCATGACCTCGACATCACCAGCCCAGCCTGCCGAGAAGCATGTCGCCCCCCAGGCCGATCATGGCGATCCGGCCAGGAGCCTGATCGGACGCATCGCCGAAGGGCGCGCCTGGCTGTTCCTTGCCGGCCTGATCATCTGTTTCGAGATATGGTCGAGATACGCCTTCGGCGCGACGTTCGTGCTCAACCCGTTCAACCTGCAATCCATTGCGATCTTCGCGATAGCGCCGCTGCTGCTGGCGACCGGCCAGACCTTCGTCATCATTTCAGGCGGCATCGACCTGTCGCTCGGCTTCATCATGGGCCTTGCCGCAGTCGTTGCAGCGCATGCCACCAATATGGCGGGCGCCGCCATTCCCTTGCCGCTGGCCATGCTCGCGGGCATCCTCGCCGCCGTGATCGTTGCCGGTGTGCCCGGCATCATCAATGGTCTGCTGATCTCACGCCTCAGGGTGCCGCCGTTCATCGGTACGCTCGGCATGTTCGGCGTCGCGCGCGGCGTTGCCTTCCTGCTTGCCGGCGGCACCACGGTGCCGGTGCAGAATTCTTGGTTCGCGCTGCTCGGCAACGGCAAGTTCTATGGCGTGCCCTATCTGGTCATGATCGCTGCCGTCTTCGTCATCGGCATGCACTACCTGCTCAGCCAGACGCGGTTCGGCCAGCACAATTATGCCATCGGCGCCAATGTGCAGGCGGCGCGGCGCGCCGGCATCGATATCAGGGGCCACATATTGCGGCTCTATGTGCTGTCGGCGATGTGCGCCGGCCTTGGCGGGGCGCTCTACGCAGCGCGCTTCACCGCCGGTGCGGCACAAGCCGGCGAGCCGCTGCTGCTCGACAGCGTCGCGGCGGTGGTGATCGGCGGCGCCAGCCTGTTCGGCGGCTCCGGCACGATCCTGGGCACGGTCGCCGGCGCGCTGGTGATCGCGGTCATCCAGTACGGGCTGGTCTTCGTCAATGTCGAGCCGTTCTGGCAATTCATCGCCGTCGGCGTCGTCATCATCATTTCCGTGCTCATAGACCAGGCGCAGCGCCGGTTCAGTGGAGGCCGCCAGGATGAATAGCACCGACCAGAACACTCCCTTGCTCGAAGTCCGCAACCTGTCCAAGCATTTTGGCGCCGTGCGTGCGCTCAGCGATTTCTCCATGGCCGTGCGGCCGGGCGAAGTGGTGGCGCTTGCCGGCGACAATGGCGCCGGCAAGACGACGCTGATCAAGGCGATCTCGGGCGTGTTCCAGCCGACGGGGGGCGAAATCCTGCTCGGTGGCCAGCCAGTGGCTTTCGCGACGCCGCAGGAGGCGCGCGAAAAAGGCATCGAGACGATCTACCAGGATCTGGCTCTGGCCGACAATCTGTCGATCGGTGCCAACATCTTCCTTGGCCGCGAACCGATGCGCAAGGCGTTCGGCTTCCTGCCGGTGCTCGATCGCAAGGCGATGGCAGAGGCCGCCAGGGAGACGATGAAGCGGCTCGATTTCCATGTCAGCCGGATGAACGCCCCGGTCAGCAATTTCTCCGGCGGCCAGCGCCAGGCCGTCGCCATCGGCCGCGCCGTCTACTGGGATGCGCAGATCCTGATCATGGACGAACCGACGGCGGCATTGGGCGTGCCGGAGCAGCGCAAGGTGATCTCGCTGATCCACCAGCTCAAGGCGCAAGGACGCGGCGTGATCTTCATCTCGCACAATCTGCAGGACATCTTCGCGGTTTCGGACCGCATCGTCGTGCTGCGGCGCGGCGTCCAGGCCGGCGAGCGCAAGATCTCCGAGACCAATCATGACGAAGTCGTCAGGCTGATGGTCGGGGGATAGGCGGGTTCTCTCGGTGTGATCTTGCTCGAAGACCGGATCATGGTCTGCTTCTGTCCAATCTGGGCGCGGCCGCCACCAGCGCCTTGCCGACGGCCGATTGCGGTGCGTCGATAACGGTTCGGGCATCGCCGCTCTCGGCAATCCGCCCGCCATCGAGAAGGATGACGCGGTGGGCGATCGCGCGCACCACGCCGAGATCATGCGAAATGAAGAGATAGGCGATCCGTTCCTGGTGCTGCAGGTCGAGCAGGAGATCGAGGATCTGGCCGCGCACCGAGACATCGAGCGCCGACACCGCTTCATCAAGCACGATCAGCGACGGCTTGGTGGCGATGGCGCGGGCAATCGCCACGCGTTGCCGCTGGCCGCCGGAGATTTCATGGATGGCGCGCGGTGCAAGACCGGCCGCAAGGCCGACCCGCTCCAGCAAGGCAGCGATGCGGCGCGGCCGCTCGGAGCGCGAGGCGACGCCATGAATGCGCAAAGGGTCGTCGAGGACGCGCGCCACGGTGGCGCGTGGGTTGAAGGCGGCGAGCGGATCTTGGAACACCATTTGCAGGCGGGCGCGGCGCACACGCAAGGGCGCGCCGCGCAGCGCCAAGAAATCATCGCCTTCGAATTCGATGCCTCCGCCATCCGGCTCGATCAAGCGCAACACCAGTCGCGCGATCGTCGATTTGCCGCTTCCGGACGGCCCGGCCAGCGCCAGCGTTTCGCCGGGCTCGATATGAAAGGAGACATCGTCCACCGCGGCGAGGGTCTTGCCGGCGCGACCATAGCGTTTGGTGAGATTGGACACCGTCAGCAGGCTCATCCATTCAGCCCGCTTCGGTTCAGCAAGGGTTGGGCGTCGAGGCCGATATGGGCGTCGAGCAGCGCGCGCGTGTAGGCTTGGGCGGGTGCGTCGATCATCTGCGCCGTCTTGCCAAGCTCCACCAACTGGCCCTGTCGGAAGACCGCGATGCGTTCGGCAAGTTCGGCGGCGAGCGCGATGTCATGGCTGATGAACAGCAGCGTCATGCCGTCCTCTGCCACCAGCCGTCGGATCAGCGCGACGATCTCGGCCTGCACGATGGTGTCGAGCGCGCTGGTTGCCTCGTCGGCGATCAGCAGTTTCGGCCCGGCGACAATCGCGGCGGCAATCGCCACACGCTGCTTCTGGCCGCCGGAAAGCTGGTGCGGGAAGGCGCGCAGGGCGGAGTCAGGGTCGGGCAAGCGGACGCGTTCGAGGAGGGTTCTGGCCTTGGCGTATGCCTGCTGCCATGTGAGGCCGAGATGGGTGCGGGCGACTTCGGCGATCTGCTTGCCGATGGTCATCACGGGATCGAGGCTTGCGGAGGGATCTTGAAAGACGAAGCCGATGTCGCGGCCGAGGAGGGGTGTCAGGTTTTGTCCGGAGTGAGACTTTGGCGTTCTGCGTTCTACGGCATCTAACGTTGGTAGAGAGAACCACTCGATGCTGCCTTCAATTTTCGAAGACAGTGGCAACAACCCCGCGATCGCCAGCGCCAGGGTGCTCTTGCCCGAACCGCTTTCACCGATGATCGCAAGCCGTTCGCCTGCGTGGAGATCGATAGTGATGTTCTTCAGCGCCGTGACCTCGATGCCATCGCGGCGGTAGGTCACCGAGAGATCGCGGATCGACGCCAGCGCGGTCACGACAGGCCCCTGCGCACGGCCGTCGTCTCGACGATGCCTTCGCCGGCGAGATAGACGCTCAATACCGTCAACACCAGCGCAATGCCCGGGACGATCGACAGGAACGGCGCGGTGCGCAAGACAGTGCGGCCTTCCGCGATCATGCCGCCCCAGGTGACCCGGTTGGGATCGCCGAGGCCAAGGAAGGACAGGGCCGCTTCGGTGAGGATCGCGGCGGCGACGATCACCGATGACATCGCCAGCACCGGCGGCAAGGCGTTGGGCAGCACTTCGCGAAAGGCGATCTCCATTGGATGCATGCCGATGACACGGGCACCGGCGACATAGTCGCGCTCGCGGATCGACAGCACTTCCGCGCGGGCAATGCGCGCCGGTCCAGTCCAGGTTCCGAGCGCTATGGCCACGACAACGACGCCGAGCGAGGGGCCAACCACGCTGACGAAAGCCAGCGCCAGCAGGAAACCAGGCACGGTCTGGAACGCGTCGGCAATGCGCATCAGCACTTCGTCGACGAGGCCGCCGGCAAAGCCGGCCAGCGTGCCGACGCGTTCCAG
>NZ_RZSJ01000407.1:0-5760 GCF_003998025.1 Mesorhizobium sp. M8A.F.Ca.ET.021.01.1.1 | reverse complement strand
GGGGCGCGGCTGGGCTTCGATCCCTGGCTGCACACGATCGGCGAGGTCAAGGCGCTGCAGGCCTCCGCCGACAAGATCGGCGCGGTGCTCGTGCCGCTCGACAGGAACCCGATCGACATCATCTGGAAGGATCAGCCCGGCGCACCCGTGACCCCGGTCGAGCTGCACCCGATCGGCTTTGCCGGCGAGCTCGCCAAGGACAAGCTGGCGCGGCTGGCGACGGCGATCGGCAAGGAAGGCGCTACCCATGCGGTGCTGACCGACCCCTCCTCCATCGCCTGGGCCTTCAACATCCGTGGCGGCGACGTGCCGCACACGCCGCTGGCGCTCGGCTTCGCCATCCTCGCCGCCGACGGGGCGCACCAGCTGTTCATAGACAGCCGCAAGTTCTCGCGCCAGGTCGCCGCCTACCTCACCCAGCTTGCCGATCCGCATGAGCCCGGCGAATTCGAGGCCGCGATCGCAGCACTTGCCAAGAGCGGCGCGAAAATCGCGCTCGATCCGGTGCTGGCGGCCGACCGGCTGCGCATGCTGGTCGAGGACAATGGCGGCACGGTGATTGCCGCGCCCGACCCCGCCCGCATCCCTCGCGCCACCAAAAACCAGGCCGAGATCAACGGCTCGCGCGCCGCGCATCGCCGCGACGGCGCGGCGGTGGCCAAGCTGTTGTGCTGGCTCGACCGGCAGAAGCCCGGCTCGCTCGACGAGATCGCGGTCGTCACCAGGCTCGAAGAGACGCGCCGGCAAACCGGCGAGGAAACCCAGATGCCGCTGCGCGATGTCTCCTTCGACACTATTTCCGGCGCCGGCCCGAACGGCGCCATCATGCATTACCGCGTCTCGCGCGCCACCAGCCGCAAGCTTGAGGCCGGAGAGCTGTTCCTGCTCGATTCCGGCGCGCAATACCAGGACGGCACCACGGACATCACCCGCACCGTGCCGATCGGCCAGCCGACCGAAGAGATGCGCGAACGCTTCACGCTGGTGCTGAAAGGCATGATCGGCATTTCCACGCTGCGCTTCCCCGCCGGCACGCGCGGCTCCGAGATCGACGCCGTCGCCCGCATGGCGTTGTGGAAGCATGGCTGCGACTTCGCCCATGGCACCGGCCATGGCGTCGGCTCCTATCTTGCCGTGCATGAGGGTCCGCAGCGCATCGCCCGCACCGGCACCGAAAAGCTGCTCGAAGGCATGATGCTGTCCAACGAGCCCGGCTATTACAAGGAAGGCGCCTACGGCATCCGCATCGAGAACCTCATCCTGGTGACGCCGGCCGAACAGATCGAGGGCGGCGACATCGCCATGCACGCTTTCGAGACGCTGACGCTGGCGCCGATCGACGTCAGGCTGGTGCGATCGGACTTGCTGACCCGTGACGAACTGCACTGGCTCGACGCCTACCACGCCCGCGTCGCGGCCGAGATCGGGCCGATGCTCGACGGCGAAACACTGGCCTGGCTGGAAAAGGCGACGGCACCACTGCCGCACGACGCGAAGATTTGAGCATCTTTCTCCCCGTTGCGCTAGGCGATGCACACATCTTTTGTGACTGCGGTGACGGATCTGTGCGAGGCTTGATTGCCAGGTGGTTCCCCCAATCCGTCGCTGCTTCGCAGCGCCACCTTTCCCCCCTCCGGAGGGAAAGGAAGGGAGCTTTGCTGGACGAGCGTTGACGGCATAAAACCTGGCGCCTTTCCTCTACCCCGTCGATCGGGGGAGAGGTGGCTCGGCGAAGCCGAGACGGAGTGGGGGTCGACCGACGCAACCTAGTCTGAGACCAATGCATGGGCCAAGCCGCCATGCACGCTGCGAAGGACGGCAGGTCAAATGGGGCAAACGATCACGCTGGCGAGATCATCCCACGAACTGCCGCGCCAGAATCAACACCGCAGCACCCGTCAAAAACATCGCCATCAACCCGCCACGCAACGAAACCGCCGCCGTGACAACCAACGCTGCCCACTCCGCCGGTCCGGCATTCAGCAGTTCCGGCGCCACCAGCGTCGTCAGCACTGCCGCCGGCACCGCGTTGAGGCCGGCTTCTACGCGCGGATGGATGTGGTCGAAGCGGGAGATGACCAGATGCCCGCCGATGCGCGTGAGATAGGTGGCGATCGCGCCGGCGATGATGATCCAGAATGTCGTGCTCATGGCCTTGTCTCCACGCCGCTATGGTGCGGCGGCAGGATGACAGCCAACAGCACGCCGGCGATGGCGCCGATGGAGACGTGCCAGGGCGAACCCACCGTCTTGTAGGCAATGATGGACGCGCAGGCACTGGCGACGACCACCGGCAGCCACAGCGGCCGCTTGCGGAAGCCCATCACAAGGCCGAGGAAATAGATCGGCAGCAGGAAATCGATGCCCAGCGCATGCGTATCTGGAATGAGCTTGCCGAACAGCGCACCGAGCGCGCTTTCGACGATCCAGAACAGATAGACCGGCAGGCCAAGCCCCAGATACCAGGCGAAGCCCACAGTCTGGCCGGATTGCGCGCGTGCCTCGGCGACCGCGAATTGCGGATCGGTGAGGATGAAATAGCCGAGTGCTTGGCTGATGACAGGCCAGTGCGCGATGCGCCGGCCGATGCCGGCGGAATAGAGCACGTGACGGAAATTCACGGCGAAGATCGAGAGCACGACCAACCATGGCGCGACATGCTGGCCGAACAACTGGATGCCGACCATCTGGCTGGCGCCGCCATAGACCAGCGCGCTCATCAGGAAGGCTTCAAGGACCGAAAACCCATTGTCGACGGCGAGCGCACCGAACAGCACCGCGAACGGCGCCGACGCCACCACAACCGGCATGGAGAGCCTAACCCCTTGCCAGAAATCGCTTTTCGCGCCGCTCTCTGAAATCACGTCCGTCGCCATCGGCCACTCCATGAGGAGTGGCGGTATGTAGGGGGCATGCCCAGCCTTGTCACACGAATTCGCTTGAGCCAAACGATCAGCGGAAATCATCGGCAAGCCTTTCACGCCGGAATTTGGCCCGCGCTCCGTCATATCGACGCGAGATCACAATGGCTCTGCAGTTCCGCGTAAAGGCACGCTATTGTCCGGTGATTGCAGATTGGCGAAAAAAGGGGTTGCGGATGATCGTTTATAATTTCACCGGCAGGCATGCGGTCGTCACCGGGGCTGGCGGCGGCATGGGCGAGGCGATTACCCTGGCGCTGCTCGATGCCGGCGCTTCCGTCACCGCCATCGACATCAAGCCACGCCCGGCATCGCTCGCCGCCTATGACGACAGGCTCATTTTCGCGCAGGGCGATCTCACCGATGCCGCCTTTGTCGAACAGACCATCAATGCTGCGGGCCGTGAGCGCGGCGGCATCGACTATCTTGCCAATGTCGCAGGGGTGCTCTGGTTCGGCCGCGACAAGTCGGCCCTGGAGATGGACCTCGACGTCTGGGATCAGGTCTTCAACATCAACCTGAAATCCTTCGTGCACACGGCGCGGGCGGTCGTGCCACATATGCGCGCGGGCGGCCGCGGCGGCGCCATGGTGCATTTCTCGACCATCCAGTGGTATCGCGGCGATCCGACCCCGCAGGATGCCTACCAGGCCTCGAAGGCCGGCGTCTGCGCGCTCTCCAAGTCGCTCGCCATGCAACTGGCCGGCGATCGCATCCGGTCGAACGCCATCTGCCCGGGCATGGCGCTGACGCCATTGCAGGCGCGCTGGGACACCGAGGAGAAGCGCGCCGCCGTCGCCAGCTACACGCCGCTCGGCCGCATCGGCACGCCGCAAGACATGGCCAACGCAGCACTTTTCCTGCTCTCCGACGCGGCAAGTTACGTCACTGGAATTGAACTGGCCGTCGACGGCGGTCTTTTGATGCGGATGTAGCGCCGCAATCAAAGCGCTGGGCTACAGTATGTCGCGGCGAATAGGATTCGCCGACCTCCTGTAAGCTTCTGATTTTATGCATGTCGTTGTCCCGGAACCGAGGACATTTCCGGGCGACATGCATTAGCTTCCCGGCGCCGTGCCCTCGATCGCCCTGCCCCAGTCGAGCAGTGGCTTGGCGCGCATGGTGAAATCGACGAGTTCCTCGACCAGTCCCGGCCCGTGGATACCAGCCGGATCGATTGCGTGGCGAACGGCGAAGTGCCGGTTGCGGATGGCGGCGACAAGATCTTTGTCGGCGACGTGTTCGAAGCCGCGCGGCGTGCGTTTCATGCCGCCTTCGGCATCGAGTTCGAGGCCATTTTTCCCCAGCGCCGCCACCACGGCGCGAAACGTATCGGGATGGCTTGAGATGGCCTGCGCATGGCCGTCAGCAGTTCCGGCGCCGGCTGCCACCAGGCGACGCCGGCAAAGCAGCGCTCGAGCCCGATATGGACGAAGAACACACCCTGCTCCATCTTGGTGCCGTCCGGCGACAGGATAGCTGACAGATGCCGGTTATAGGGTCGTTTGTCCTTGGCGAAGCGCACGTCGCGGTTGATGCGGAACAGCGACTTCTTGCGATCGCCACGCAGGCCGAGGCCAGCCTGCGCAAAACGCAGAGTAAGCGTCTCGACGAGATCCCCCAGTGGGTCGCGCAATTCCTTTTCGAACAGGTCGCGGTTTTCCAGGAACCACTCGCGACTCTGGTGGAAATCCAATGCCTTCAGGAACGGAATGGCCTTTGGGCCGAACCCTTTGAATGCCCCGTCCGTCACGATTTGCCGACCCGCTGCAGCCAGGTGTCCTCATCGATGACTTCGACGCCGAGTTCGCTGGCAAGCTTGAGCTTGGAACCGGCGCCAGGACCGGCCACCAGCAAATCGGTCTTGGCCGAAACCGAGCCGGCCACCTTGGCGCCGAGACGCTCGGCCATCGCCTTGGCTTCCGAGCGGGTCATCTTTTCCAGCGAACCGGTAAAGACGATCGTCTTGCCGGCGACTTCGCTGTCGGCCGAGACGGTGACGATATATGGCTTCGGCTTGACCTGCTGCAGCAGCTTCTCGAGCACGTCGTCATTGCGCTCGTTGCCGAAGAAATCGCGAAGCGCATCGATCACCGTATCGCCAATGCCGTTGATCGATGGGAAGACCGCATGCGGATTCTCCGCCGCCGCAGTCTCCTTGCCGACTCGGATAAGCTCCTTGATGGTCGAGAAGGTTCGCGCAAGTACCGCGGCCGTGGTTTCGCCGATATGGCGGATGCCGAGCGCGAAAATGAAGCGGTCGAGCTCCGGCTCGCGGCGCGAATCGATTGCCGCAAACAGCTTGTCCAGGCCTTCATAGTTGCGGTCCTCGACGCTGCGCACATTCTTGCGCGTCTTGCCGGACGCCGCCTCGCGCTGCCTTGCCTGCTCCTCGCGCCGCTCGGCCAGCGCCTTGGTCACGGCGGGGCGGCGCTCCCTCAGCGTGAAGATGTCGGCGGCTGTCTTGATCAACCCGGCATTGAAGAACGTGTCGATATTCTCCGCGCCCAGGCCTTCAATATCCAGGGCGCCGCGCGACACGAAATGGCGCAGCCCTTCCACGGCCTGCGCCGGGCAGATCAGTTCGCCGGTGCAGCGGCGGCGCGAATCCTCCTTGCCGGTCTTCTCGTTGATCTCGCGCGTCGCCGGCGAGCCGCAGATCGGGCAGGTGTGCGGGAATTCGTATGGCACGGCATCGGGCGGACGCTTGTCGATGACGACACTGACGATCTGTGGAATGACATCCCCTGCCCGCTGGATCACGACGGTGTCGCCGATGCGCACGTCGATGCCGTCGCGGATCGGCTGGCCGGTGCTGTCTAGGCCCTTGATATAATCC
>NZ_RZSJ01000406.1:0-5777 GCF_003998025.1 Mesorhizobium sp. M8A.F.Ca.ET.021.01.1.1 | reverse complement strand
GCTCCGGCGCCTCGATCGTCACCTTCACGGGGCACATGCCGCTGCCGACGTGCGGCATGATCGCGCCGCCGACGAGGCGGCCGAGGCCGCTCGCCGCCAAATCCCGGGCGATGCCAAAGACGCTGGTGGCATCGGGCCGGTTCGGCGTCAGATTGATCTCGATGACCGGATCGTCGAGATGGGCATAGGACGCAAAGCTGGTGCCGACCGGCGCATCCTCGGGCAGGTCGATAATGCCATTATGTTCGTCGGACAGTTCCAGCTCGCGCTCGGAACACATCATGCCGTGGCTTTCGATGCCCCTGATCTTGCCGACCGCCAAAGTGACGTCGATGCCGGGCACATAGGTGCCGGGCGCGGCGAAGGCGCCGATCAGGCCGGCGCGAGCGTTGGGCGCGCCACAGACGACCTGCACCGGCGGCTTGCCGTCACCGGTATCGACGGTCAGCACCCGCAGCCGGTCGGCGTCGGGATGCTGCACTGCCGTCAACACCTTGGCGATGACGAAGGGTTTCAGGCCTGCCTTGTCGTCGACATGCTCAACCTCGAGGCCGATCGAGGTCAGCCGCTCGACGATCTCGGCCAGCGTGGCGTCGGTCTCAAGATGATCCTTGAGCCAGGAGAGGGTGAATTTCATTGGGCTGTTCCGTAATGGCTGGCGGCAGGAGTCTTCAGGGGTGTCACGCGCTCAAGCCTCCGAACAGCGTCGGCATGTCCAGCGGCCGGAAGCCGTAATGCGACAGCCAGCGCACATCCGCGTCGAAGAAGGCGCGCAGGTCCGGCATGCCGTATTTCAGCATGGCGATGCGGTCGATGCCCATGCCCCAGGCAAAGCCCTGGTATTCGTCGGGGTCGAGCCCGCCGGCCCTGAGTACGTTCGGATGCACCATGCCGCAGCCGAGGATTTCCATCCAGTCGGTGCCTTCACCGAAGCGCACTTCGCCCGGCCGCGAGCGGTCGCACTGGATGTCGACCTCGAGGCTCGGCTCGGTGAACGGGAAGAAGGACGGCCGGAAGCGCATCTTGACCTGCGGCACTTCGAAGAAAGCCTTGCAGAATTCTTCCAGCACCCACTTCATGTTGGCGACGTTGGCCGACTTGTCGATCACCAGCCCCTCGACCTGATGGAACATCGGCGAATGGGTGGCGTCGGAATCCTGGCGGTAGGTCTTGCCGGGAATGACGATGCGGATCGGCGGCTTCTGCTTCTCCATGGTGCGGATCTGCACCGGCGAGGTGTGGGTGCGCAACAGCTTGCGTTCGCCGTTCTCGTCCGGCTGGAAGAAGAAGGTGTCATGCATCTCGCGCGCCGGATGGCCTTCCGGGAAATTCAGCGCGGTGAAATTATAGTAGTCGGTCTCGATATCGGGACCTTCGGCGATGGCGAAGCCGAGATCGCCGAAGATCGCCGCGATCTCGTCGATGACCTGGCTGATCGGATGGATGCGGCCGCGCTCGGCCGGCGACTGCCGCACCGGCAGCGTCACGTCGACCTTTTCGGCGGCCAGCCGGGCGGCGATCGCCACATCCTTCAGATCAGCCTTGCGGGCCGTCAGCGCCTCGGTGACGCGGTTCTTGAGGCCGTTGATGGCGGGGCCCTTGACTTGGCGCTCCTCGGCGGTCATGGCGCCAAGGGTTTTCAGCATCTCGGACACGGTGCCCTTCTTGCCGAAGGCCGCGATGCGCACGGCCTCGATGGCCGGCTCATCGGCGGCCGACGCGATCTCAGCCATCAGGGAATTTTCGAGCGTATCCAAGCCGGTAGTTGCGTCGTTCACGGTCAAACTCGCTACGTTGGAAGTCAGCTTTAAAGTGAAAGTCACTTCTAAGTTGAAAGTTCAGGCATCAGAGACAAAAGAACCCGCGCCAGCCGTGCCAGCGCGGGTTCCCCAAATCAGAATTGCGAATGCTTGGGAAGCGCTGGGCTCGGAGCCCGATCCCGAAAAGTTGCAGACTTTTCGGAAAAGATCGCGCTCCTCGCTAATTTCCCTGGAGCATGATGTTGTCCAAAAAGTCAGAAACTTTTTGGCATCATGCTCTAGGCGACAGCGCTTTCAAAAGCGTTCGGCGTGGTGTTCTTCAGGTATTCGAGCGCGACCTTGGCCTTGGCGACCAGGGCCGCGAAAGCCTGCGGCTCGTGGATGGCCATGTCGGACAGGATCTTGCGATCGATCTCGATGCCGGCCTTGTTCAAACCGTCGATGAAACGGCCATAGGTCAGGCCGTGCTCGTGGGTCGCGGCGTTGATGCGCTGGATCCACAGCGCGCGGAACGAGCGCTTGCGGTTCTTGCGGTCGCGGTAAGCGTACTGCAGCGACTTTTCCACCGCCTGCTTGGCGATGCGGATGGTGTTCTTGCGACGGCCGTAAAAACCCTTGGCGGCTTTCAGGACCTTCTTGTGCTTGGCGTGCGAGGTGACGCCTCTTTTTACGCGTGCCATGTCATGATCTCCTTAAAACTTAAAGGCCGTTCGGAAGAAAATTCTTGATGACCTTCTTGCCATCCGGTTCAGCCAGAACCATCGTGCCGCGGGCATTTCGAATGAACTTGTTGGAACGCTTGATCATGCCGTGACGCTTGCCGGCCGCAGCCGACAGGACTTTACCCGTACCTGTGATCTTGAACCGCTTCTTGGCGGCCGATTTGGTCTTCATCTTGGGCATTTTGCTACTCCGTATTGTTGGCGCACGATCGCGCTTCTTGTTCGCTCCAGGCCGACCAAAGCCCGAAAAGCAAATGAAACCGCCACGGCATGCCCTGCCGGGCGGTTTTCTTGGAACGGCGGTGCTATAGATCAAAGATGGCGCGGGCGCAACACCTCAGGCCGTGCGACGCACTGTCCCCTCTCAGGGCAGCCTGAACCACACCGGCAGCACGCCCGACAGTTGCGCGCCGTCGATCAGTTCGAAAGCCGGCAGCGCAATGAGAAACACCAGCCCGTCGAGCAGTGTGGTCAAAAGCAGGCGCGGCTTGAAGCTGCCGGTGTCGCCTTCCTGGTAGAGCGAAAGCTTGGGGAAGAAGCGCGGCACGCGCGCCAGATAGTCCGCATAGGGTGCGCCGAGCGCCTCCTTGAGGAATTTCTCCTCGCGCAGGATGACGATATGGAAGGCACCGGCGCACAGAAGCGCAAAAAGGATGATGCCGGAGAACGAGCCGATCTGCGCGCCGACGCCGGCGGCGGCGACGGTCGAGAACACGTAGAGCGGATTACGGGTGATCGAGTAGGGACCGCCGGTCACCACCTCGGACGACTTGCGTCCGCCTATATAGAGCGTCGCCCACAGGCGCCCGACGATGCCGAGGAAAATCAAGAGCACGCCGAACATCTCGATCGATTCATGGACCGGCGTGTCCGGCGGGAAGGTCGACTGGCCGAAAAGCAATGCCAGAAACAGCACCACCACGAGCACGGCAAGCACCAGCCGGCGCATCTGCTGGTAGTTGCCCAGCCCGTGTTTGTATTCTGTGTCCAAGATTGGGATCCGATCGTCGAGGAGCCTGGCCGGCGATCGCAGCTCTAGCCAGGAATGGCGTCCCGCCGATCGCCGGGACGCCTCTGTAGCACAATTCAGGCGGAATTTGGCGCGATGACGAGGCCTGACGTCATCGTGATCCAAGCGGGTTCCGCAAAAGTGTCCACGGTTTTGCGGTGAGAATCCGCGACAACCATGGAAACTATGCAGACGACGCGTTGCGAAGCGAGCGAGTCTGCTTAGCGCGGCGCCAGCACCATCATCATCTGGCGGCCTTCGAGCTTCGGCTCGGCTTCCACCTTGGCGATGGTCGCCACTTCCTCGCGCACCTTGTTCAGAAGCTGCATGCCGAGTTCCATATGCGCCATCTCGCGGCCGCGGAAGCGCAGCGTCAGCTTGACCTTGTCGCCTTCCTCGAAGAAGCGGCGAACCGCCTTCATCTTGGTCTCGTAGTCATGGCTGTCGATGTTCGGGCGCATCTTGATCTCCTTGATCTCGATGACCTTCTGGTTCTTGCGCGCCTCGGCCGCCTTCTTCTGGTTGGCGTATTTCAATTTGCCGAGATCGAGGATTTTTACGACGGGGGGCACCGCGTTGGGCGATATTTCGACCAGATCGAGCCCGGCCTCTTCGGCGAGCAGCAATGCGTCGTTGATGGAAACATCGCCGCGGTTCTGGCCTTCGGCGTCGATAAGCTGGACCCGGGGAACCCGGATGTCACGGTTGGAGCGCGGCCCATCCTTGGTCGGCGCCGCTGCTTTGAAAGGTCTGCGAATGGTCGTGGTCTCCTTGGCCGTTTCGTTCAGGGTTCGTATGAATCTGGGTGCGGACGCGCCAATGTGGGAAGCGCGCGGCGCAAGTCAATAGCACAGCGTTCTCAAGAAATCACCTGATCACGAGCCTGTGCCAAGCAAAGAAACATCGCGAGCACTTTCCGCCTTGCCTTTGGCCGTGCCAAAAGCGAGGCGTGAAAAAAACCGGGACCGCCCCACAGCCATGACCGCCGCTCCGACCTTTCTGCATGTTGATGAATCCGATATCGCCGTGCGCCATGCGGGGGGCTCGACGCCCGGCATTGTCTGGCTCGGCGGCTACAAGTCGGACATGCTGGGCACGAAGGCCGAGACGCTGTCGGACTGGGCGGCACGGGAAGGCCGGGCCTTCCTGCGCCACGACTATTCGGGCCATGGCGAATCCGGCGGCGCCTTCGCCGACGGTACGATCTCGAAATGGCTTGCGCAAAGCCTTGCGGTTTTCCGGCATTTCGCCAAGGGCGATCAGGTCCTGGTCGGCTCGTCGATGGGTGCCTGGATCGCGCTTCGCATGGTGCAGGAGTTGCGCAAGGCGGGCGATCCAAGCGTCGTCGGCCTGGTGCTGCTGGCGCCGGCGCCCGATTTCACCAGCGACCTGATCGAGCCGGTGCTGACCGAGGCGCAGAAACGCGACCTCGCCGAAAAGGGGTTCTTCGCGGAGCCGTCGGACTATTCCGCCGAGCCTTATGTCTACACGCGCGCGCTGATCGACGACGGGCGCGAAAACCGGGTGATGACCGGGCCGATCGACACGCATTGCCCGGTTCACATCCTGCAGGGGCTGGCCGACCCGGACGTGCCATCGAGCCACGCGTTGAAGCTCGCCGCCCTGCTGCCGGCCGACGATGTCACGCTGTCGCTGATCCCCGACGGCGACCATCGCCTGTCGCGCCCGCAGGATCTCGACATGCTGGTGCGGGCGGTCGGCGACATCGCCGGACGAGGCAAGTGACGATGCGCCTTTCCATCCCGATCTCGGCTTTTGTCGCGGCAATCGTCGGTTTCGGCGGCACGCTGGCCATCGTCATCGCCGCCGCCAAGGCGGTCGGCGCGACGCAGGTCGAGACGGCGAGCGGTGTGACGGCGATCTGCCTGGCCATGACGGTCGAGTGCCTGTTGCTGTCATGGCGCACGAAAATGCCTGTCATCACTGCCTGGTCGACGCCGGGCCTGGCACTGGTCGCCGCCTCGAGCGGCTTTTCGATGGGCGAGGCCGTCGGCGCCTATATCGTCACGGGCGTGCTGTTGGTCGCGACCGGCCTGTTTGGGCCGCTGACCCGGCTGATATCGAGAATACCGGCTTCGGTCGCCTCAGGCATGCTGGCCGGCATCGTCGTCACCTTCGCCATCAATGCCATGAAAGCCATTCCGGCGGACCCCTGGCTCATCCTGCCGCTGATCGCGGCATTCTTTGTCATCCGGCTGTTCAATCCGGCGCTGTCGGTACTGGCGGTGCTGGTCGGCGGCGGCCTTGCCGCCTTCCTTACCGGCC
>NZ_RZSJ01000405.1:0-5786 GCF_003998025.1 Mesorhizobium sp. M8A.F.Ca.ET.021.01.1.1 | reverse complement strand
AGGCGAACGGCACCTGGTAGCCAGGAATGGCGATGCCCTTGAGGATCGCGCGGCGGATCATCCGCTTGGTCTGTTCGTCGAGATAGGCGAAGTTGTAGGTGGCGATGTCGGTCGGTTGCGCAGTCATTCCGCTGCCTCCTTCGTTTCTTCCGCCTTCGCTGGATTTTCGCGGGCCTCATACTCGGCGCGCATGCGGCGCACGAGGTCGAGTTCGGCCTGGAAGTCGACATAGTGCGGCAGTTTCAAATGCTCGACAAAGCCGGTCGCCTGGACATTGTCGGAATGCGAAATGACGAACTCCTCGTCCTGCGCGGCGGCGACGACGTCCTCGCCCAACTCGGAGGCGCGTAGCGCCCGGTCGCAGAGCGCCATGGCCATTGCCTTGCGCTCGCTCTGGCCGAAGACGAGACCGTAGCCGCGCGTGAATTGCGGCGGCGCCTTGGCCGAGCCCTTGAACTGGTTGACCATCTGGCATTCGGTGACCCGCACCGTGCCGAGCGGCACCGCGAAGGGCAGTTCGGGAACGTCAAGCTCCAACTCGACCTCGCCTATGCGGATCTCGCCGACAAAGGGATGGTTGCGGGCGTAGCCGCGCTGCGTGGAATAGCCGAGCGCCAGCAGGAAACCCTCGTCGCCGCGTGACAGCGCCTGCAGGCGGATGTCGCGCGCCATCGGGAATTCCAGCGGCTCGCGGGTGATGTCGCCGGGGATGTGATCCTGCGGCATCTTGCCATCGGGCTCGATCAGGCCTTCACGGGCGAGGATGGCCGAGACACGCGGCATGGGCTCGGCTTCGCGGGCGCGCTGCAAGGGCTCGGCGACATCGGCGCCGGTGGCAAGCTCGGGGTCGAGCAGGCGGTGCGTGTAGTCGAAGGTCGGGCCAAGCAGCTGGCCGCCAGGCAGGTCCTTGTAAGTCGCCGAGACGCGCCGTTCGACCAGCATCGCGCTGGTGTCGATCGGTCTGGTGTAACCGAAGCGCGGCAACGTGGTGCGGTAGGCACGCACCAGGAAAATCGCTTCGATCATGTCGCCGCGCGCCTGGACGATGGCGAGTGCGGCGAGTTCACGGTCATAGAGCGAGCCTTCGCTCATCACCCGGTCGACACCCAGCGCCAGCTGCTCGACGATCTGGTCGAGGCGGAGCGCGGGCACCGAGCGGTCACCGCGCCGGCGGTCGGCAAGCAGGCCGTGGGCGTTGGCAATGGCGGCTTCGCCACCTTTTACCGCGACATACATCTTCAAGCCTCCATCGTCTTGATGCGCGTCGTGCGCGGCAGGCAGGCTACGCCTTGCGATGTGGCGAGGACGATGTCGACGCCGCGCGGAAAGCGCTTGTTGTTTTGCTTCCACTGCTCGACGAAATGGCGCGGCATTTGTGCCGGCGCGATCGTGGCGCTGGTTTCGATGCCGGGGCCTTCGAGCAACAGCGGGGTTCCTGAAGTGAGATCGCCGACCTGCAGGATCAGCGTTGTCGATCGATCGGGATAGTCCTGCGTGCCTTGTGAGAAACCGTCGAGCGCCATCATCTCGGCCGGTGTGGCAACAAACGCGAAATGCGCGTCGGCCGGGGTGTTGGCAAGCGGCGCACCGGTGTGGAAACCAAGCCAGGAGCCGATCGCCGCGGAGGCGTGCAGGGCCGGGTCGAGCCAGAGCGGCGTGTCGTTGTCGCAGAGCGCCAGTGCAATGGCGCCTGATGTTGCCGAAAGCGGCGCCGGCGGGCGGGCCAGGCCCGGCAAGGGCTGGACGCTGCCCGGCCGCGCCATGGCGTCCATGACTGCCCGAAACACGGTCTGTGCGTTGAAGACCGGATCGGCGAAACCGCCCTCGATCGATTGTGCCGCGATATCCATCAATCTTCTCCGCGAACCATGGTGAAGAAATCCACTTTCGTCGCCGCCGTCTCGGCACGGCGTTTTTCGTGGGCAACGGTCAGAGCCGAGCGTAAGGGCGCAATGAGCCTGGTCTCGACCTCGGCGCGGCGGGCAGGGTCCTGCCAGAGCGCGTCGGCGATGGCCGCCAGCTTCGCCTTCTGCTTGTCGCGGCCAAGCGCGTAGCAATGACCGACCTGTCCGGACGGCAGCCGGACCGTGGCGCGGGTAACGGTCGCTTCGCCGACATTGAAGGGCGCGCCGCCGCCGCCGATGCGGCCACGCAGCGTGACCAGGCCGGTCTCGGGACCGCGCAGCAGCTCGGCTTGCGAAGGCAGGCCGGCCTCGTTCCAGAGCCGGACGATGTCGTCGCCGCTGGATTGCGCCAGCGTCGCCATGGCGGCTTTGCGCTCGGCCTGGTCGCGGGCTTCCTGTCCTCGCATCGGCAGCTTTCCTCTTCGCCAGATTTGTCTATTGATATAGACAACTATACAAATTATACATATTCCCTAACGCGAGTCCATGACGGGTGCGTGACAGGCGGGGGCAAAACATGATCGGGCAGCAAGCGGCCGACAGCATCGAGCGGCGCAGCGGTGTTTCACTATGGCGCCAGATCGCCGACAGGATCCTGCAAGCGATTGCCATTGGCGATTTCGCCGAAAATGCCGCGCTGCCGCCCGAAGTCGCGCTGGCCGAGCGCTACGGCGTCAACCGTCACACAGTACGCAGCGCCATATCGGCCCTCGTGCAGGAGGGCGTGCTGCGGGCCGAGCAAGGGCGCGGCACGTTCGTCTTGTCGCGCAAGCGGCTGTCCTATCCGATCGGCGCGCGTACGCGTTTCTCGGCGGGCCTGCAGGGACAGACGTCGGAACGACACATCGTGCTGCTCTCTTCATCGATCGAGCCGGCCAGCCAGCGTGTCGCCGAGGGTCTTGGCCTTGCCAGGGGCGCTGACGTGATGCGGCTGGAAACACGCGGCGAGGCCGACGGACGGTCCGTGTCGCGTGCTGCCAGCTGGTTCGATGCCAGACGCTTTGCCGGCATCGACGAGGCGATGGCGCAGACCGGTTCGATCACCGCGTCGCTCGCGCGTTTCGGCATCGACGATTATCTCAGGCAATCGACCGTGCTCTCGGCGCGCCATGCCGACGCCGCGGATCTTGCCGATCTCGATCTGCAGCCGGGCGCCATCGTGCTGGTCACGGTGGCGGTCAACGTCACGCCCGACGGCCAGCCGATCCAGTTTTCGGAGTCACGTTTTCCGGCCGAGCGGGTGGAGCTGAAGCTGTCGGCGCTGTAACGCCCCGGCTATCCGATCTCGATCACGGCCTTGATCAGGCCCGACTTTTCATGGACCCAGCGTGCGAGATCCCCTGGCGTATCGGTCAGCGTGGTCCGGTGGGTGACGAGCTTGGCCAGCGGCACGGCGCCATTGCGGATCGAGGCGGCGACATGATCGAAATCGGCGCGCAGCGCATTGCGGCTGCCGACCAGCGTCATCTCGCGCTTGTGGAACTCGGGATCGGAAAAGACGATGTCGTCCTTGACGACGCTGACCAGCACAAGCGTGCCGCCATGCGCGACATGGGCGAAGGCCGATTGCACCGAGGAGGTGTTGCCGGTGGCGTCGAAGACCACGTCGAAGCCTTCGCCACCAGTCGCGTCGCGCACCAGATCGGCAACCGGCGCTTGTGAGCCGTCAAGGACTGAGAAGCCGAGCTCGCTTGACGCGAAGCCCAGCCTTTCGCTGCTCATGTCGAGCAAGCTGACGTCGAGCCTGGCGATGCGGGCGAAGATGGCGGTGCCGAGGCCGATCGGACCGGCGCCGATGACCAGCGTGCGTGCACCGGGCTCGGAACGCGCGCGGCGCACGGCATGGGCGCCGATGGCCAGGAATTCGACGGCGGCGGCGTCGGCGAGCGACAGGCCGTTGGTGGGATAGAGGTTCTGCGTCGGCACCAGGATCTGTTCGCACATGGCGCCATCGCGATGCACGCCGAGCACTTCGATGCGCACACAGCAATTGGGCTTGCCGTGGCGGCAGGCGATGCATTTGCCGCAGGAGAGATAGGGGTTGATGATCACCGGTTCGCCGACCGCAAGACCGGCTCCTTCGCCGACTTCGACGACGGTGCCAGACACTTCGTGGCCCATGATGCGGGGGTAGGCGAGGAACGGGTGCTTGCCCTCGAAGATGTGATAGTCGGTGCCGCAGATGCCGACATGGCTGACCGCCACCAGTGCCCAGCCGGGAGGCGGCGAGCCGGGAGCGGGACGGTCTTCCAGAATGAGTTCGCCGGGCGAGCGGCAGACGACGGCTTTCATGGTTCGGTCCAATTTGGGTTTACGAAAACTCCGGCCCGTTTTGATACTGGGCCGGAGTTCGATTTTCGGTTCGTTGACTACTTGCCGCCGCGGCGGCGCAGGCCATCGAAATAGACGATGACGATGATCAGCACGCCGGTGATGACACGCTGCCAGAAGGCGTTGACGTTGAGCAGGTTGGCGCCGTTGTTGATGGTCGCCAGGATGAAGGCGCCGAGCAGTGGCCCGTGCACCGAGCCGACCGCGCCGAACAGTGAGGTGCCGCCGATCACCGACGAGGCGATCGCCTGCAGTTCCCACCCTTCGGCCTGGGTCGGGTTGCCGATGCCGATGCGCGAAGCCAAGAGCACGCCGACGAACGCCGCGCACAGACCCGACAGCGTGTAGGCCATGAAGATGGTGCGCTGGACGTTAACGCCGGACAGGCGCGAGGCCTCGGCGTTCGACCCAACCGAGAACAGATACCGGCCCCAGCGGCTGTGATGCAGGAAGACATAGGCGGGTATGCCGACCAGCAGGACCATCCAGAACAGATTAGGGACGCCGAGGAAGGAGTTGCGCGAGAATTCCTGGAAAGCATCATTGTTGATCGAAATCGAATTGCCGTTGGTCATCAAGAGGCCAATGCCGCGCAGCGACGTCAGGGTCGCCAGCGTGATGATGAAAGGCGGCAGGCCCATCTTGACGATGCCAAAACCATGGAAGAGGCCGATGGCGACGCCGACCAGCAAGGTGAGCAGGATGGCGAGGAAGACCGGGACGCCGGCGTTGATCAACATCGCGGCGATGACGGTTGCGAAGCCAACCACCGCGCCCACGGACAGATCGATGCCGCCGGTGATGATGACGAAGGTCTGGCCGACAGCCAAAATGGCGATCATCGAACCCTGGCGCAGCAGATTCGAGATGTTGTTGGCCGACGCGAAGCTCGATGTGGATAACGACAGGATGACCCACAGCAGCACCAGCAGCGCCAGCAGCGTCAGTCCGAACAGGGCGTTGTAATTGCGCTTCGGTTTTTCGGCAGGGATCGCCTCGGTGCTCATGTCTTTCCTCCCAACTTTTCTTGTTTCTCGGCGAGCGCCTGTGTGAGGATGTCCTCGTGATCGGCGGTGTGGAAGCCGTGCGTGGCCACCAGCTTGCCGCGGCGGAACACGTGCAGCGTGTCGGCCAGTTCATAGACTTCCGGCAAATAGGATGAGATCAGGATGATGCCGGCGCCCTTTGACAAGAGCGCGCTGAACAGGCGGTAGATTTCGGCCTTGGTGCCGACATCGACGCCAACCGTCGGCTCGTCGAAGATGAACAGCTTGGCGCCATGGGCCAGCCATTTGCCGATGACGATCTTCTGCTGATTGCCGCCCGAAAGGCTGGAAGCCAACGCATGGCGCGTCGGGGTCTTGATCCTGAGGCCGGCGATTTGGCGGTCGGCCTCGGCCTTCTCTTTCGCGCTCGAGATCAACAGGTTGCGGGAGATGCGCTTGTAGATCGGCAAATTGAGGTTGAGGCCAACCGGCAGGTTGAGACAAAGGCCCTGGTCGCGGCGGCTTTCCGGCGCCAGCGCCATGCCGAGCTTGATCGCGTCATGCT
>NZ_RZSJ01000404.1:0-5787 GCF_003998025.1 Mesorhizobium sp. M8A.F.Ca.ET.021.01.1.1 | reverse complement strand
GTCGATACTGTCCGTGGTAGCGTTCATGAGTGTCGGCATCAATTACGGCATCGATTTCAAGGGTGGTTCGCTGATCGAGGTTCAGTCCAAGACCGGTGATGCCAATCTTGCCGACATTCGCGGTAGGCTGTCGGAACTCAACATCGGCGAAGTGCAGGTTCAGCAGTTCGGCGCGCCGAACGACGTGCTGATCCGCGTCGGCACGCAGGATGGCGGCGAAAATGCCGAGCAGACGGTCATCGACAAGGTCCGCGGCGAGCTGCAGGACCAGTATGATTTCCGCCGCGTCGAAGTGGTGGGACCGACGGTTTCCGGTGAACTGGCCAAGCAAGGCACCATCGCCATGATCGTCGCGCTGCTCGGCATCCTGGTCTACGTCTGGTTCCGCTTCGAATGGCAGTTCGCGGTCGGCGCCATCATCGCGACAGTGCACGACGTGGTCATGACGCTCGGCTTCTTCGTCATCTCCGGGCTCGAGTTCAACCAGTCGTCGTTGGCGGCGATCCTGACCATCATCGGCTATTCGCTGAACGACACGATCGTCGTCTATGACCGCGTCCGTGAGGATCTGCGAAAATACAAGCGAATGCCTCTACCGCAGCTGCTGAACAACGCCATCAACGAGACGCTGTCGAGAACGACGCTGACGTCGGTGACGACCAGCTTGGCGCTGCTGGCGCTGGTGTTGTTTGGCGGCGAAGTGATCCGCTCCTTTACCTTGGCGATGCTGTTCGGCGTCGTGTTCGGTACCTATTCGTCGATCTTCATCGCGGCGCCGTTGCTGATCCTGTTCAAGCTGCGGCCGCAGGCTTCGGCCGATGAGGAAAAGCCGGTGAACGGCGGCAAGGCCGTCGCGACCTGACGCGCGGCCCGAAGGGTGACAGAGTGGTGACCGGCAAAGGCATCGTCATCCGCGAGGCGCATTTCCCCGGCCGCGCGCCGATCGAGGCCTATGGCAATGGCGGGTTTCGCTTTGCCGACATGTCGCATCGCGGCTCGCTGCTCTGCGTGCCCACGGGCATCCATGGCTGGGAGCCGGCAAATC
Source organism: Mesorhizobium sp. M8A.F.Ca.ET.021.01.1.1 (assembly GCF_003998025.1). NCBI lineage: Bacteria > Pseudomonadati > Pseudomonadota > Alphaproteobacteria > Hyphomicrobiales > Phyllobacteriaceae > Mesorhizobium > Mesorhizobium sp. M8A.F.Ca.ET.021.01.1.1. Next base: position 4,742 of record NZ_RZSJ01000404.1, on the reverse strand, counting down.
CCCTGGCGCTGACCGTCGCGGATTTCGACAAGCTTCTGGCGGAAGCCGACAAGGTCGAGATCCTGCTGGTCGGCATGGGCAGGGATTTGCGGCCCTTGCCGGCGGCGCTGCGGGCGGCGCTGAAAGAGGCCGGCATAACGTCCGACCCGATGTCGACCGGGGCCGCGGTCCGGACCTACAATGTCCTTCTGGCGGAAGACCGCGCCGTGGCCGCGGCGCTCATCGCCGTCGATTGATATGTTGCAGAACGCCAAAATCGTCATGGACGCGGTGCGCGCCGCCGACCATGACAGGTATCTCACCGCGCTCTACGCGCCTGCCGACAAGCGCGACGCGCTGTTTTCGCTCTACGCCTTCAATGCCGAGATCGCCGGCATCCGTGACCGCATCCATGAGCCGTTACCCGGCGAGGTGCGGCTGCAATGGTGGCGCGATGTCATTGCCGCCGGCGGTGAGGCGGGCGCGGGCCATCCCGTTGCCGACGCCTTGAACCTCACCATTACAGCATTCAAGCTGCCAAAACTGGCCTTCGAGAACATGCTCGAGGCGCGCATCTTCGATCTCTACGACGACCCGATGCCATCTCGCACCGATCTGGAGGGCTATTGCGGCGAGACGGCGGCCGCCCTCATCCAGCTCGCGGCGATGGTGCTTGATCCCGCCGAGGCGCCAGGGTTTGCCGAACTGGCGGGCAGGGCGGGTTGTGCGCAGGCGATTACGGGGCTTTTGCTTCTGTTGCCGCTGCACCGCAGGCGTGGACAGTGTTTTATCCCGGCCGACATCCTGGCGGCGGCGGGCTCGTCGCCGGAAGAATTTGTTGCCGGCGACGGCGGGCCTGGTGCCCGGCGCGCGGTGGCGGCGATGATCGCGCTGGCGCGCGAACACCTGTCGGCCTTCGAGCAAGGCGCTGCGGCGCTGCCGGGGTCGTTGCGTTCGGCATTCCTGCCGCTGGCGCTGTCACGCGCCTATCTCGCCAAGATGGAAGGCTCGCGCCACTCACCGCTCGGCGGCGTGGCACGGCTGTCGGCGTTGCGCCGGCATTGGTTGCTGCTGCGTCGTGCAGGCAAGGGCTGGCCGGCACTTTGACGTAAACGTCAATCGTGTTAAGGAGTCCGCCTGCCGAGAACTGTCGCCGAAGACGACAGGCCGGCCGGGAGGAAATCGATGAGCTTGTCCGTGCTGGTTGCGATCGTCGTGCTCGGCATTGCGCTGTCGGGACCGCATGTTCGGCACCTTCGTGGAGGAGCTAGAAGAGGATCGGCCGCGCTATGGGATCGTCAAGAACCTGGGCACCTTCAACCGCTGAAGGTGGCGTTCCACGAATGGATCGGCATGTTCCGGGATGCGTTCGCGCCTGGGCTGACACCGCGCGAGCGCCTGAACTACCTGATCAAGCCGCCGGGATGGAGCCATGACGGTTCGCGCGACACGTCGGAAATGCTGAAGGCGGCTTATGTTCGGAGGAATCCGGGGGAGGCGGGCAAGCCGGGACTGCCGGCGGCAGGCCTCGAGGCCGCGGAATAATATCGCCTGAGGACTGATCGCGCTGTCCGCTACTCCGCCGCCTGAGCCGTCTCCGCCGGCAAACCCAGCCACTGTCGACAGTCACTCCGCGCTCGCGACGTGATCGCATGCCGTTTGGCCACGGTTTTGTCCTTGCCGCGCATGCGCTTGCCTTCGGTCTTCGGCGCTTCGACGGGCGGGAACAGGCCGAAATTGACGTTCATCGGCTGGAAGGATCTTTTCCCGGGCTCGTCGTCGGAAACGATGTGGCCGCCGGTGATGTGGTTGAGCAGCGCGCCGAAGGCCGTCGTGAGCGGCGGCAGGGACGGTGCGTGGCCAAGCCGCTCGGCTGCGGCGAAGCGGCCGGCGAGCAGGCCGATGGCCGCACTTTCGACATAGCCTTCGCAGCCGGTGATCTGGCCGGCAAAACGCAGGCCGGGCCGCGACTTTAGCTGCAGCGAGGCGTCGAGCAAGGTCGGCGAGTTGATGTAGGTGTTGCGGTGCAGGCCGCCGAGGCGGGCGAAGTCGGCGTTTTCCAGGCCCGGAATAGTGCGGAAAATACGCACCTGCTCGGCGTGCTTCAGCTTGGTCTGGAAGCCGACCATGTTGTAGAGCGTGCCCAGCGCATTGTCCTGGCGCAACTGCACCACGGCATAGGCCTTCACGGTCGGATTGTGCGCGTTGGTCAAGCCCATCGGCTTCATCGGTCCGTAGCGCAGCGTTTCGACGCCGCGCTCGGCCATGATCTCGATCGGCAGGCAGCCGTCGAAATAGGGCGTGCCTTCCCACTGCTTGAATTCGGTCTTCTGGCCGTCGATCAGCGCCTGTACGAAGGCGAGATATTGGTCCTTGTCCATCGGACAGTTGATGTAGTCCTTGCCGGTGCCGCCAGGCCCGACCTTGTCGTAGCGCGACTGGAACCAGCAGGTATCCATATCGATCGTGTCGAAATGGATGATCGGCGCGATGGCGTCGAAGAAGGCCAGCGCATCGGCGCCGGTCGCCTCGGCGATTGATTGGGCAAGCGACGGTGCGGTCAGCGGCCCGGTGGCGATGATCGCCTGGTCCCACTCCGCCGGCGGCAGCCCTGGCACTTCCTCACGCTGTATCGTGATCAGCGGATGCGCCTCGAGCTTTTTGGTCACCGCCTCGGAGAAACCGTCGCGGTCGACGGCCAGCGCGCCCCCGGCCGGCACCTGGTTGGCGTCGCCGGCACTCATGATCAAGGAGCCCGCCAGCCGCATTTCGGCGTGCAGAAGGCCAACGGCGTTGTTTTCGGCATCGTCGGAGCGGAAGGAATTGGAACAGACCAGTTCGGCCAGGCCGTCTGTCTTGTGGGCGTCGGTGCCGCGAACCGGGCGCATTTCATGCAGGATGACGGGAACGCCGGCTTGCGCCGCCTGCCATGCCGCTTCGGAACCGGCGAGGCCGCCGCCGATGATGTGGATTGGATTTTTGCTCATGGCCGCCGGAATAATCGCTTGCCGTCGCGATTGCAATTGTCGCGCGGCGGTAACGCGAACGCTGGTCGGGAAAGCCTCCGCCTGAAAACAACAACACCCGCCGGGGGAGGAGGTCCGGCGGGTGTCGTTTTTTGGGGCGACCCTCGGGAGGAGGTGAAGATCGACCGTATTCGTCATCGCCGGGGAGGAGGTCGGCTCAGACGAAATTCCTTTCGCATTTTTAAAGAGGGCGAAGCCTCTTGGGCAAATTCGTTTTGCCCCTGGGAAACAACGCCCGCCGCGGGAGGAGGTGCGGCGGGCGCCGTTTTGGTGGTCAACCCTTGGGAGGAGGTAAGGGCTGACCGTATTCGCTTGAGGTCGGGGAGGAGGTCGACCCCAGCGAAATTCTGTTAGATCGCCCTGCGGGCGACGATCTTGATTTCGTCGCGGACGATACCGAGATCATGCAGCTGGCGGTTCGAAAGGCGACCCAGCTCGGTAACCGTCTCGCGATAAACGCGCCAGTTACGATAGTTGCGGATCAGGTTCATTGTCGTTCTCTTTTTCAAAACTGGTTCGGACCATTCGCGGTCCGAAGAATTAGACCGCCTTGCGAGCGACGTAAGGAATGTCGCTGCGGCTGATGCCGAGGTCGGTCAGTTCACGGTTGCTCAGGCGGCTCAGCTCGGAAACGGTGTCCCGGTAGCGGCGCCAGTTGCGGTAGTTGCGGATCAAGTTCATGGTAGTTCTCGTTTCGTCTTTCTTGCGGATCATTCCGTTTGTGTACGAACCATAAGTAGGGGGACCCATATCGATTTAAAAGCGCTATGGCTGCATGGCAGCAATGCAAATTGTGCAATGCAACATTAACGCGCCTTCACGGACCTGACACAAAGAAGCCAGAATCAGAAAGTGCCGTGACGTCAACGGTTTGGGTGCGTCGGTTAAAATGACGGCCGGGTGGGGAGAGAGGACATGGCGGGGTACTCGACACGGATCAGGGCCGACATCGAGCGGTGGCGGCAGGCCGGACTGATCGACGCCTCGACGGCTGACGTGCTGAGGCGCGACGTCGAGGGCAACGCACGCCAGTCGCTCAGCTTCGGCTCGATCCTCGCAATGATGGCGGCCCTTCTCTTTGGAGCCGCCATCCTGATCTTCGTCGCCGCCAACTGGGATGCGATTCCGCGCCTGGCGCGGGTGGCGGCGCTATTTGCCATTATCCTCGGCGGCTATGTCGGCGGCGCGGTGCTGAAGACGCGCGACCACGCGGCAATCGGCGAAGCGCTGTGGATCGTGGCGGGGGCCGCGTTCGGCGGCTCGATCGCGCTGATCGGCCAGATGTACCATTTGTCCGGCGACGAGGCTTCGGCGCTGGTCACCTGGGGCGCCGGCACGGCGTTGGCGGCGGTGGCGCTGCGCTCAAACCCGCTGACCGTGGCAGCAGTTGGCATCGCCGACGCCTGGCTGTTCCTGAAAGGGTTCGATTATTACAGCCGCAGCGGCTTTCCGCATGCCTTCGTCGTCATGGCGATCGTGCTGTTTGCCATCTCGTTCTGGACCCGCAGCCAGCCGGCGCGGCACCTGATCATCCTGTCGCTGCTCTTCTATCTCATATTGCTGGCGACGGACCATGCGACGCTGCCGGTAGCGATCCCGCTGGTCATAGTTTCGGCGCTGCTTTTCGCGGGTTCGGTCTTTGCGCCGGAACCTGTCGACAGGATCGTGCAGCTCGGCGGCCGCTTGCCGCTGCACGCATTGCTCGGCTTCCTCACCGGCCTGGCCATCATCCAGTTC
>NZ_RZSJ01000403.1:0-5803 GCF_003998025.1 Mesorhizobium sp. M8A.F.Ca.ET.021.01.1.1 | reverse complement strand
TCTCGTAGCCATCGCGGAAACCGACGATGAGATCATGCGCGCCGGCTGCCCTGGCGGCTGCGATCACCAATGCGGGATCGGCGTCGGGTTCGAAACGCGCGATGTTCTCGGCGATCGAGCCGGCGAACAACTCGACGTCCTGCGGCAGATAACCGATGAAATGGCCGCGGTCTTCCGGCGACCACTGATCGAGGTCGGCGCCGTCGAGCCGGATCCTGCCGGCGGCCGACGGCCAGGCTCCGACAAGCGCCCTGACCAGCGTCGACTTGCCCGAACCGCTCTGACCGATAATGCCGACGGCGTGTCCCGCTTCCAGTGCGAAGCTGGCGTCCTGCACCAGCAGCCGCTGCACGCCGGGCGCGGCGACGCTGACGTTCTGCATGAAGACGTGGCGGCTCGGCGCGGGCATGACCATCGGCTCGGCATCGGCGGGCAATGCGGCAAGAATCTTGGTCAGCCGCTGCCAGCCCTGCCGCGCGGTCAGGAAACCTTTCCAGTTGGCGATGACCAGATCGACGGGCGCCAGCGCCCGCCCGCTCAGGATCGATGCCGTGATGATGATGCCCGCGGTCGCCTGCTGTTCGATGACCAGCCAGGCGCCGATGCCGAGCATGGCCGATTGCAGGAGCATGCGTAGCACCTTGGACACGGCGCCGAAGCCGCCGGCGATATCGCTGACGCTGCGCTGCTCGGCGAGATAGTCGCGGTTGGCCTCTTCCCATCGCTTCGCCATCCTGCCGCCCATGCCGAGAGCCGCGATGACTTCCGCGTTGCGGTTGCCGGTCGTGGTCAGGCCGTTGCGGATGATGCCGGTCTGGGTGCCTGATGTGACCGGCTTGCGCGTCAGCCGCTCGGCATGGACGGTCAACAGGACGAGCACGATCGCTCCGACCAGGGCGGTTACGCCGAGGAGCACGTGGAACATGAAGATGATGGCTAGATAGAGCGGCAGCCACGGCAGGTCGAACAGCGCGGTCGGGCCGGTGCCCGACAGGAAGGTCCGCACGCTGTCGAGATCGCGCACCGGCTGCATGCTGTCGCCATTGCGCCCGACCTTGAGCGGCAGCTTGAGGACGCTGGAATAGACGCGGGCGCCGAGCGCTTCGTCGAGGGCTCCCCCGATGCGCACCAGGATGCGGCCGCGGATGAAATCGAGCACGCCTTGTCCGGCGTAGAGGATGGCTACGAGCAGGCTGAGGCCGATCAGCGTCGGCACGCTGCGGCTCGGCAGCACGCGATCGTAGACCTCGAGCATATAGATCGAACTGGACAACATCAGGACGTTGAGGACGCCGCTGAACAGTGCGATGGCGATGAAGGCCGAGCGGCAGGATTTGATTGCCGCCGAGAGTTCCGATCCCTGCTGCCGAGGATTGGGCTGCCGGGCACCGGGCCCGGCAGCCTTTCGCGCCGTCGCCGCGACGCCGGGGGCTGCGCCAGGAGCGGTTTCAGCGCGAAAAGGATTGCGTCCCCGAAACAGCAGAAGAGCGCCAAACATCGCGAACGCCAGGCAGAACAGCCAGACGCCTGGCGATGTCGTCAACATGCCACCGAGTGCAGGAAAAAGGGCGCAGGCTATCAAAACCAGACCCAAGGACCTGACCCTGGCCTGCGCCGAATTGAAGATCGCGGAGCCCCTTTCCATGCCAATCCATGTGGGCGGCGCTGCGGCAAGGCACCCGGCCGACGGCCGGAGACCAGCCTCAGGCGATGCCCGTCAGGCCCCCCACTAGATGCAGCGTGAGCCAGAATTGATCGAGCGTGTTGGGATGCTCTTCGACGATGTTGGTCCCGTCGAACCAGGCGACATTGCCGGCCGGTCCCGGTCCGGACGTCACCAGTTGCCCCTGGTTGAACCACATCAGCGCATTCTTGAGGCCCTCGCCATCGGCCTCCTTGCCGCCGTTCCAGTCGGTGATGCCGGAGCTCGGATCGGTGACGTCGACATAGCTTGTCCAGGCAGCCGACGAAGTCTTCACCGCCGCACCCGTAAGCGCCGTGTGAGCCCCATTCTCATCAACGACCCCGTCATTGTTGGTATCGACATTCACGCCGACAGTTGACCACGCTCCTTGCTTGGTCAGCCACATCACCGCCTCGTCGATCAGGTCGTTGGGCTGACCGACATGGTTGTCGATGTTGAGCTGGGTGGCGATCGCCTGTTGCAACATGATGACGCGTGCGTCACCGCCGGTCGAACTCGATTCGATGGACTTGGCCAGAGCGTTCGAAATCAGGAGATCGTGCGCATCGTTGGCAATGCCGTCGCCGTTGCTGTCGCCGAGCAGCAAATAGCCATCCGTACGCGGATTGACGTCGAGGCCGGACAGAACATGGCTGGCGACGGCGCTCTTGGTGGGATTGCCCTCATTGCCGGCAATATTGTCCCATGCATCCGCGTGGCTGCCCCAGAATCCCTGCGTCAGCGCCTTGTTCGAGAAGCCTTCATAGTCGCTGCTGTCGGTGGCGAGCGGCGTACGCGAATGCAAGGCCGTGTCGACGAAGGCATCGGTGGTGGCCGTGGCGGTGTTGACGTAGCTGCCCAGCTGCGCGACGCCGGTCGCCTGGTAGTGCCAGGTCTCGTTTGTATCGAGCAGGCCGTTCTGGTTGATGTCGCCGCTGTTGAAGCCGCCGCTGAGGATAGCGGTTGGATGGAAATCATCGCCGGCGGTGCCGGCGGTGCCGTTGTCGTCGGTCACAACCACATGGGCGAGCGCGACATTGCCGTCGTTTTTGACATCGTAGGTCCAGGTCACCGGCTGGCCCTGGAAGATGTTGAGGCCATGGTCGACGCCGTTGGTCTTCTTGTCGAGCGTGATGTGCGGATCGGCGCCGGTATAGCCGGAGTCGTCGGTGGCCGTGGCGGTGCGTGTGTGATTGGCATCGTCGGTGAAGGAGCCGGAGGCGGTACCGGTGTTGCTGTAAGGGCCAGCCACGGAGGTACCGGTTGCCGAGAACTTCCAGATCTCGCCGGCGTCGAGCATGTTGTTGTCGTTGCTGTCGCCGATATTGGTGACATGGCCGTTGCCAAGCACCGCGACCGGCGTCACGCCGCCGTCGCTGTCGGTGACGGAGATACCCGACAGCGCGACGTTGCCGATATTGGTCACCGTGTATTCCCACGAGATCGGCTCGTTGGTCAGGATCGTCAGAGTGTCGCCCTTGACCCCGTCGTCGACCGTCACCTTGTCGATCTTGATCTCGGGATCGGCGCCGAAATAGCTGGAGCCGTCGCTGTCTGTTACGGTGACCGCCCCGGCCGAGCCGGTCACCGTCCCGATATTGGCATAGTCGCCGATGACGGCCTTGTCGATGCTGGTGCCGATGAAGCTCCAGTGCTCGGTGGTGTCGAGCTTGCCGTCCTGGTTGGTGTCCCCGACGTTGAAACCGCCGCTGAGAACCGCCGTCACGACCACGTCATTGTGGTCGTCGGTGACGACGATGTTCGACAATGCGACATTGCCGGTATTGCTGACCGTGTATTGCCAGGTGATCGTGTCCCCGGAGAGAACCTGCAGATCGTCGCCGATCGCCGAGCCGTCGACCGTTACCTTGTCGATGCCGATTCCAGGCGCATCAGTGCCGGTGCCGGGCGTCGTAAGCGTGCGCCACTCCTCGAAGCCCCCATTGGCCCCTGAGAAGCTCGAAAACAGCGTCACATAGGAGTCGGGAGAGACACCGGCCGCCGTGAAGTCGCTGACCGGCACGAGCACCCGGTAGTCGTCCGTTCCCGAGCCATGATTGGAGTCAATCAAATACTGGGGGTCGTTCAGGTCAAGATGAAAGACGGTGGTGAATCCCGCAAAATCCGCATCGTAGTCGGCAAGCGTTGCTCCGGCGTTTGAAATGTAGATGTCCAGGCCGGTCAGCGTGATGTTGCCGTTTGTCTCATTGTTGCTTTCATTGAGGTCGAGCCGGAATTCGATATAGTCGACGCCGTCGACATTGATCGACTGCATGTTGCCGTATTGCAGGTCGTGGGTGAAGGACGCCTTGTTGTCGACGACGTTGCCGTTCTGGTCGGTGTTGAAGCCCTCCTCGATACCTGTCGCCTGCAGCCTCAGGAAGGAATCGTAACTGCCGGTGCCCGACCCTACCGTCGTTGCCTCGAGAAGGACGCCACTGCCAATATCGATCGCCATGCTACTTCCTCCACATTGTTGTGCGGTCGGCGGTCGGGCCGCCCCCATCTATTCCGGCCTGATCGCAGCGCCGGCGCGCAGCGTCCGAGGGACGCGGCCGGGCAGGCGAGCAATCGTTCGTGACAAAATCGACGACTTTGAAAGGAGAAAGGTTCGGCGCGGAGACTGCCTCCCATTCGCCGGACACAGCTATTGCCGTATGACGGAACTGGCCCGCCGTCGGACTGACCGTTATACCCACACCCAAAGCCCCAACCCCGACAATCCTACGATTGCCTGGACGTTAATATTTCCCAAACCATATTGCGCAGGTTGCAATGCGTCCGTCTATATAACCCCGGTTATATGCAGGAAAGTCGATTTCAGTTCTGAAAAAGTGCTTTTGCAGACAAGAATAATTGCGTTGCTTTGGCTTAGTTATTTCACGAACCGGAGATTCACGGTCGGATCTACAAAAATTTCGTGATAGCGCCGATGAATCATCCAAGATGAAGATCAGCATCGGCACATCGGCGTGGCATCTGCTTTCAGTCCGCCGCCACGCATTTTGCACGGCGCGCCGCTTGAGGATTAACTAAGCAGTTGCTAATGTTTTGCGCAACCACGCTGCTTCTGTCAGCATGGCCTCACGCTTCGCAGGATGAGGGCCGGGTCGCGATGTTCGCTTCCGGCACGATGAAGTCGTTGATGTGTCACAAAGACACGCAAGGGGAGAAGACGCCATGACCGAGCACGGGCGCCGGCGGCCACCGGAAGCCATCGATGGCCGCACCGCGCCATGGAACCCTGGCCGAGAAGTTCGGCAGCCAGCGAACTGAACATGGTCACGGTTTTCGTCGCCGACGACCACCCGCTGCTGTTGCACGGCCTGATCGACATGATTGCCCGCGACCCGAATTTCGCGGTGGTCGGTTCGGCGCGGGACGGCGCGGCCGCCCTGACGGCCATCCAGCGCGACGTGCCTGATGTCGCGGTGCTCGACATCAGCATGCCGGGACTGAACGGCCTCGATGTCGCCGCCGAAATCGGCCGGCAAGGGCTCGCGACGTCTTGCGTGCTTTTGACGGTCGGCGCCTCTCAGGCCCAGCTTTACGACGCTGTCGCGGTTGGCGTTGCCGGCATCGTGTTCAAGGAGGCCGCCGTCGACGCCCTGCTCAAATGCCTGCACCGGGTTGCCGCCGGAGGCCGGTGGCTGCCCGCCGAGATTGTCAGCGAGGCCGTCCAGAACGAGGCGTCGCGCAGGACGAAATGGCGGAGCCTCTCGCAGAGGCTGACGAGCCGCGAAATCGAGATCGCGCGGCAAGTTCTCGCCGAAAAGCCGACCGGGCAGATCGCCTTCGACGTCGGCATCTCGAAAGGTACGCTGAAAATTCATATGAACAACATTTACCGCAAATTGCAGGTCTCCTCGCGGACTGAGCTCTCGCAACTCGCCGCCGGCCAGATCGGACCGAGTGTCGCGCATGCGGCGAATGGCGGCGCCGCGACGGTCGTGAAGGCACTGGCGGCGCCTGATGCCGGCGGAGGCCAGGCGCGCCCTGCGGCCCGGCAAACGCCAGCTCGGCGCCGGGAGTCCAACAAGGGATAGCCGTCAGGCTGGCGATCACATGTCACGCCAAAGTGGCAACCCTGCGGGACGGACGGAACAGCCCGTCTCCATG
>NZ_RZSJ01000402.1:0-5820 GCF_003998025.1 Mesorhizobium sp. M8A.F.Ca.ET.021.01.1.1 | reverse complement strand
TCCTTGCTGCGCGGCCGCGCGGTGGTTTGCCTGGTGCCGCCGGAAGGTGGTCGCGACCTGATTGCCGCGGAGTGCCGGATAGGCAAGCAGGATGTCGGTCAATGGCTGGTCGAAAACGGCTGGGCGCGCGCCGCCAAGGGCGGGCCCTATGTGGAAGCCGGTGACAAGGCACAAAGTGCGAAGAAAGGTATTTTCGGACCGGCGCCGAACCTAGCCGGCATCCCGGCGGCGCCGGCCGCCACCGCCCCGGCGCCTCAGGCGCCGGGTTCGATCCTGGAAGAGGATGGCGGCGTCCTCAAGCAAGCTGACCAGCCAACGCCTTCTGAATGAGCGAGCGGGTCTCGGTGACGCCGTAGAGCGCGGCGAAGGATCCGAAGCGTGGGCCGCGTTCCTGGCCAATCAGCACCTGATAGATCATCTGGAAGAAGGCGCCTGAAACGCCGGGGCCGCCTTCTGGGCTCTGCTTGGAATGATCCTGGTAGCGTTCGATCTTGCGCGCCACGTTGAGCGAGGCGTTCTGGATCGCCTCGCCGCTGGCGTCCGTCGGCAAGTCGGCAAGCGCCTTTTCGAGAGCCACCAGCGCTTCGCGTTCGACCTCGTCGGCCGGGCGAAAGGTCTTCGTCGGCTTCACGAAATCGTCGAAATAGCGGATCGCATAGCCCGTCAGCCGGTCGAGCTCGGGATGGGAGGCGGGTGTCACGCCCTGAACATGGCGCGAGATGAAGCCCCACAGCACATCCTTGTTCTGCGCATTGGAGGCGCTGACCAGGTTGAGCAGCAGCGAGAACGGCACCGGCATGTCGATGGCGGGCGGATTGCCGTCATGCATATGCCAGACCGGGTTGCCCAGCCGCTCCTTCCACTCTTGGCGGGGATAGGCCGCGAGGAAAGTGTAGTATTCGTCGACCGCCCGCGGGATGACGTCGAAATAGAGCTTCTTCGCCTGCCTGGGCCGCTGGTACATATAGAGCCCCAGGCTCTCGGTCGGCGCATAGGTCAGCCATTCGTCGATGGTCAGGCCATTGCCCTTCGACTTGGAGATCTTCTGGCCGTTCTCGTCGAGGAACAGCTCGTAGACGAAATGCTCCGGCGCCCGCCCGCCCAGTATGTTGCAGATGCGGTCATAGACCACCGCATTGGTCTGGTGGTCCTTGCCGAACATCTCGAAATCGACGCCGAGGGCCGCCCAGCGCATGCCGAAATCCGGCTTCCACTGCAGCTTCACTCTGCCGCCGGTGACCGGCAGCGTGGTTTCGGTGCCTTCATCGTCGAAGGTGATGGTGCCGGCCTTGGCGTCGACATGCTTCATGGGAACGTAAAGCACGCGCCCGCTCTTCGGCGAAATCGGCAGGAAGGGGCTGTATGTCGCCTGCCGCTCCGGCCCGAGCGTCGGCAACATCACCGCCATGATCTGGTCGTAGCGTTCGGCGGCGCGCAACAGCATCGCATCGAAGCGGCCTGACTTGTAATATTGCGTCGCGCTGGCGAATTCGTAGTCAAAGCCGAACGTGTCGAGGAAGCGGCAGAGCATCGCATTGTTGTGGTCGGCGAAGCTCGCATAGTCGCCGCCGAAGGGGTTGGGCACCGATGACAGCGGCTTGTGCAGATACGGCTCGAGCGCCGCGCGATCCGGCACGCTGTCGGGTATCTTGCGCATGCCGTCCATGTCGTCCGAAAAACACAGCAGCTTGGTCGCGACCTTGTCCTGCGTCAGCACGCGGAACGCATGGCGCACCATGGAGGTGCGCGCCACTTCGCCGAACGTGCCGATATGCGGCAGGCCCGACGGTCCATAGCCGGTTTCGAACAGGATCGTTTCGGGAAAGTCGGCGCCCTTGTAGCGTTCGATGATTTTTTTGGCTTCCTCGAACGGCCACGCCTTGCTCTCGGCCGCCGCCGCCAGCAGTTCGGGATTGAGATCGATGATGTTTGATCCCGCCATGGTTCTGTTTTCCAAAATTATTCGCCGCTCGGGCTGCAAGTGTCGATTTTCAACCGGTCTCTAGGCGCGCATGGCCGGAGCGTCAACGCGTGGGGCGCTTTTTCCTTGCGGCCTCAGGCTCCCCTTCCTACCTTCGAAGCCCGTCCAAGGAGTAAAGAATGCCGTCGCCCACCCCGCACGAAGCGCTGATCTATCTGATGGTCATCACATCGGCCTCCGACCGTGACATGACCGATGTCGAACTGGCCAGGATCGGCGAGGTCGTCCGCTCGTGGCCGGTGTTCGAGGATTTCAAGCAGGACCGGCTGGTTGCCGTGGCTCAGGCTTGTCAGAAGCTGTTGCATGAAAAGGATGGCCTGGAGGGTGTCCTTACCCAGGTTGCCGAGGCGCTGCCGGAGCGATTGCGCGACACCGCCTATGCGGCGGCCTTCGAAGTGGCTGCCATCGATCTCGAAATGCGCATGGAGGAAGTGCGGGTGCTGCAGTTGATCCGCCGCCAGCTCGATCTCGACACGTTGACCGTGGCGGCCATCGGCCGTGCGGCCAAGGCGCGGCTTCGCACGCTCACCTGAAGGCGAGCATTACGCCGGATCAGAAAAAAGCTGACCGGGCCGGATCAGAAAAAGCTGACCGGGAAATAGCGCAGGTAGAATTCGGCGAAGGTGCCTTTCATCGAAATCTCCTGCAGCGCGTAGTCGAGGGCCGCGGCCAGTGCCGGATTGTCCGCTCGCGTGGCGATCGCCATGCCGGTGCCCAGATATTCGGGCGCCAGATAGGGGCCGCCGGCAAAGCGGCAGCAGCCGGCCGCGTCGGAGCCTCCGAGCCAGAAGGCGAAGCGCATGCCATCACCGAAGGCCGCATCGATCTTGCCGGCCTTCAGATCGCCATAGAGGGCTTCCGGCTTGTCGAAGGGAACCACCTGGACCGTGCTGAAATAGTCGCGCAGCATGCGTTCATGCGCCGAGCCTGATATCACCCCGACGCGCTTGCCGTGCAATTTATCGAAGATCGGTTCCGCCAGCGCCTTGTTCTTCGGCATGATGAAGCGCGCCGGGAACTGCAGGTAGGCGCGCGAGAAGGCGTATGTCTGGCGCGACTGCGGCGTTGCGGCAATGCCGGCGATGATCGCTTCGCCTTCGCCTTTCCCGATCGCGCCTTGAAGCTCCGCCCAGGGCAGCGCCTGGATCTGGCACTTGTCGACGATGCCGAGCTCCGCGCAGATGGCGCGCGCCAGGTCGATATGGAAACCCGACAGCTTTCCCGCGCCGTCGAGGAAATTGAAGGGCGGAAAATCCGTGGTCGTCAGGAACCGCAGCCGCGGCAGTGCCGAAAGGTCCGGCTTGGGCAGCCGCTCCTTGGCGTCCCACAGCACCGGTACCTGGGGCTCCGCGCGCGCCCCGGGAATCCAAGCCAGTGCCGCAATGAGCGCCACTGCCAGGACCTGGAACCGCCATTGGAACGCCACGATAGAACTCCCCGCACCGTGCTCGTGCCGGTTTTGGTACGAAAATGGTACAGGCACAATGCTTTTTGATTTCAACGCTTCGATTTCAGGATATGATTCGCTGAGTTTGCAAACAAGCGGTGGCTGCCCTGGTGGGGGTACCAGGGTCGAGAACCACAACCGGAAGCGGGCGCTTTGCAATCCGTGGTCAGTGGCAAAGTGCCGGCAAGGCGCGGACCATGGGCTTTAATGCATGAGGCAACATGGGGTTGATGTTGCGATGAGTCAGTTCGATCGGACGCTGGAATACATAGACCAACTGCAGCACGCCGCGACGGCGGCCGCGGTCTGCGAGAAACTGTTGGGCGTAACATCGGAGTTCGGCCTGACCGCGCTGATGGCCGGAACCGTTCCGAAGCCGGGCACGCCGACGGGTCAGCAAAAGCAGCATGTGCTGCTTTGCGATTGGCCGGTCGAATGGCTGGAGCGCTATGTGGCGCGCAACTATGTCGATCACGATCCCGTCGTCAGTCACATGAAGCAGTTGCAGGCGCCGTTCCAGTGGCGGGAAGCCGCCCAGGGCCTTCGCATCGACAAGAACAGTGGCGAAGTGATGGGCGACGCCGGTGCCTTCAAGCTGCGTGACGGGCTCGCCTTCCCTCTGATCACGCTTGACGGTGAGATCGTCATGGTGTCCCTGGGGGGCGAGGCCGTGGAACTGTCGGCGGCCGAGTTCGGCCTTGTCTCGCTGGTCTCGACCTATGCGGTCGGCCGCGCCATGCAACTCCACACCATGGCCGGCAAGATAATCGACCATATCGAATTGACGCCGCGCGAACGCGAGTGCCTGCAATGGGCCGCCGTCGGCAAGTCCGAATGGGAGATTTCGCAAATCCTCGGCATCTCCGAGCACACGTCGGAGAAACATCTTCTTAACGCCAAAAGCAAACTCGGTGCCGTCAACCGGGTGCAGGCAGTCGCCGAGGCGATAAGGCGCGGCTACATTAGCTAGGTCGGCCGTGCCGGCCCAGCACTTTTCGCCTACGTGATCACGCAATTTTCGCATCGAAGCACGGCCGTATCTTCCCCTGAAACACAGGAGACTACGGAATGCTTTTTTGTCTTTCGACCAAGGAATTGATGGAACGCCCCGATCTCTGGGAGGCCGTCCATCGGCTGCGCTATCAGATATTCGTCGAGGAAATGGGATGGGAGGACCTACGGCGCCCCGACGGATTTGAGGTCGACCAGTTCGATCATGACGAGGCGGTGCATCAGATCGTCATCAGGGGCAATGAAGTCGCGGGCTATCAGAGGATGTTGCCGACCACGCGGCCGCATCTGCTGACCGAGGTGTTGACCGATCTCTCCGAGGGAACGCCGCCGGCGGGTCCCAACATCTGGGAGTTGACCCGCTATGCGGTGGCTCCGGGTTTTCGCGATGGCCGGCGCGGCGTCTCGACCGTCGGCACGGAGTTGATAGCCGGTTTCGTCGAGTGGGGTCTGAAGCGCGGCGTCGACAAGGTGATCATCGAGTTCGAGCCGATGTGGGTGCTGCGCGCGTTGCAACTGCACTTCCTGGCGACGCCGCTCGGCTATCAGCGCACCTATGGCAACCAGCAGGTCGTGGCGACGCTGCTCACCTTCAACGAGCACACGCTGGACGTGGTGCGGTCGCGCCGCAATCATCATGCGCCCGTTCTGGCCAGGGGATATCCCGACATGTTCGGCCAAAGGAGGGCATCATGAACGCGCACCCGCAGCCTGAACTGCGCAACCACGCTCTGATCGTTACCGTATCGTCGAATGACGGCCGGCCGGTGCTCGATAGAAGGGCCTATGAGAGCCTTGCCACGACGTTCCACGAAGCCGCCGAGAACGACGAGGTGCGGGTCGTCGTGCTGCGCGGCCTGGCGGGCTGTTTCTGCCTTGGCGGCGACTTTTCCGAATTCCTGGATGCCACCAAGCATCAGAAGCTGATCGCCGCCGTCACCGACATGTTCCGCATGCTGGCGACGTTTCCGAAGCCCATCCTGGCCTGTGTCGACGGCGACGCCGTCGGCGTCGGTTGCACCATCCTGTTCCATTGCGACATGGTGATCGCGTCGGAAAAAAGCACGTTCCGGGTGCCGTTCGTCGATTTCGGCCTGGTGCCGGACGCGGCGACCAGCATCCTGGCGCCGCAGAAGCTCGGCTATGCCGGAGCTTTCCGCTTCTTCTGCCTCGGCGACACGCTCCGTGCCGAAGACGCCAGGGCGCTCGGCCTCGTCGCCGAGATCGTCCCGGAAGGCAGCGTCGAGGAGGCGACGCTCGGCCGGGCAAGACAATTGGCCAAAAAGCCGGTTGCGGCGTTACTGCAGACGCGCGGCTTGCTCAAGGGCAACACCACGGCACTTTGCGAGCGCATCGATGAGGAAATATCGCTGTTCCAGCA
>NZ_RZSJ01000401.1:0-5837 GCF_003998025.1 Mesorhizobium sp. M8A.F.Ca.ET.021.01.1.1 | reverse complement strand
ACCTGGATCGGCGTGAAGGCACCGTAATCGAGATAGGATTTGACCCGGGTCAGCGCCGAGATCAGCCGCTCATTGCCGACGGCGAAGCCCATGCGCCAACCGGGCATGGAGAAGGTCTTCGACATCGAGGTGAACTCGACGCAGACGTCCATGGCGCCCGGCACCTGCAGCACAGAAGGCGGCGGATTGCCGTCGAAGTAGATTTCCGAATAGGCAAGGTCGGACAGGATGATGATGTCGTTCTTCTTGGCGAAGGCCACCACGTCCTTGTAGAAATCGAGCGAGGCCACCAGCGCCGTCGGGTTCGACGGATAGTTGAGGATCAGCGCCAGCGGCTTCGGGATCGAATGGCGGACGCCGCGCTCGAGCGCTGGGATGAAGCCGTCATCGGGCTCGACCTGCAGCGAACGGATGACGCCGCCCGACATGATGAAGCCGAAGGCGTGGATCGGATAGGTCGGATTGGGGCACAGGATCACGTCGCCGGGCGCGGTGATCGCCTGCGCCATGTTGGCGAAGCCTTCCTTCGAGCCAAGCGTGGCCACCACCTGGGTGTCGGGGTTGAGCTTCACGCCGAAGCGGCGGGCATAGTAGTTTGCCTGGGCGCGGCGCAGGC
Source organism: Mesorhizobium sp. M8A.F.Ca.ET.021.01.1.1 (assembly GCF_003998025.1). NCBI lineage: Bacteria > Pseudomonadati > Pseudomonadota > Alphaproteobacteria > Hyphomicrobiales > Phyllobacteriaceae > Mesorhizobium > Mesorhizobium sp. M8A.F.Ca.ET.021.01.1.1. The sequence continues at coordinate 5,221 of NZ_RZSJ01000401.1, read as the reverse complement.
CGGGAATGCCGCGCGATGAGGAATAGCGGTGCGTGCGCGGATCGCGCACGACCTCGCATAATTTGTCGACGATGGCCTTGGGCGTCGGCAGGTCCGGATTGCCCATGCCGAGGTCGACGATGTCGGCGCCGCGCGAACGGGCGCTGGCCTTGAGCCGGTTGACCTGCTCGAACACATAAGGCGGAAGCCGGCGGACCTTGTGAAATTCTTCCATGGCAGTTCCAGACAGCAAAGGGAGCCCCGGATATGTTAGGGCATTGGGCGCGCGCTATATACTCATTTGCAGGTAGGGTCGAGGGCGGGGTCGCATTTGCCTTCGATCTGCGTCAGCGTCTGCGGACCATGTTTCTTCGCGAGATCGGTTAGCGCCGCCTGGTTGGTGACGGCAGCGCCGCCTCTTTTGGCACGCTGCGCGTTCTCGTCGGCCTTCAACTGGGCCAGCTTGGCGTTCTTCTCGGCCTCGGTGAACTGTTTCGCCGCCACTTGCGGCGGGATGTTGAGGTTCGGAAAGGTGCCGGTATCCTTCGGCCCCGCGTCGGTGGCCATCGGCACCGGACCGCCGGTATTCGTGCTCGAGCATCCGGCGATGGCCACGAACATGATCGCAGCGCCGATGCGGAAAAAATGGCCCGCACCGAAAAAAACAGTCTCGCCAAACTTAATCGTCATATTGTTTCCTTGGCAGCCGGGGTAGAGCGAGATTGGACCCTGTCGGATGTCCCATGTTAATATGTCAAGAAAACGCTTCCGGAGGAACCCCGCGAACCATGTCCAAAACACCCGATTCGGGCAAAGCGGAAGATGGCGGACCTTCGACGGTCGAGCAATATCTGGTGAAGGACCCGGAACGCTTCGCGCTGAACATGGCGCGGATGATCGAACAGGCCGGCAAGGCGGCGTCCGCCTGGGCTGAACCGCGCGAAAAGGGTGAGGTGCGCGACCACGTCGCCGAGCCTGTCGTCGACATGGTCAAGACTTTCTCCAAGCTCAGTGAATACTGGCTTGCCGATCCGCAGCGCGCGCTCGAAGCGCAGACGCGGCTGTTCGCCGGCTATATGACGGTTTGGGCGAACGCCATCCAGCGCGTCAGCCCCAACGCCGAGGGTGCCGACGATGCCGTCAAGCCGGAGCGCGGCGACAAGCGCTTCCAGGATCCGGAATGGGGCCGCAACGCCTTCTTCGATTTCCTCAAGCAGGCCTATCTCGTCACCTCGCGCTGGGCGTCCGAACTGGTCGACCACGCCGAAGGCCTGGACGAGCATACCCGCCACAAGGCGAGCTTCTACGTCAAGCAGGTATCCAACGCCATCTCGCCGTCCAATTTCATCCTGACCAATCCCGAATTGTTTCGCGAAACCGTCGCCTCCAACGGCGAGAACCTGGTGCGCGGCATGAAGATGCTGGCCGAGGACATCGCCGCAGGCAAGGGCGACCTGAAATTGCGCCAGGCCGACTATTCGCCCTTCGAGATCGGCAGGAACATCGCCACCACGCCCGGCAAGGTGGTCGGGCGCAGCGATGTCGCCGAGATCATCCAGTATGATGCGGCGACCGAGACGGTGCTGAAGCGCCCACTGCTGATCTGCCCGCCCTGGATCAACAAGTTCTACATCCTCGATCTCAACCCGCAGAAATCCTTCATCCGCTGGGCGATCGAGCAAGGCCACACCGTTTTCGTCATCTCCTGGATCAATCCGGACGAACGTCACGGCGCCAAGAACTGGGAAGCCTATATCCGGGAGGGCCTGCAATACGGCCTCGACACGATCGAGAAGGCGACCGGCGAACGCGACGTCAACGCGATCGGCTACTGCGTCGGCGGCACGCTGCTGGCGGCGGCACTGGCGCTGATGGCTGGGGAAGGCGACGACCGCATCAAGTCGGCGACCTTTTTCACCACGCAGGTCGACTTCACCCATGCCGGCGATTTGAAAGTGTTCGTCGACGAGGAACAGGTCGCGGCGGTGGAAAAGTCGATGAACGAAAAAGGCTATCTCGACGGCACCAAGATGGCCACCGCCTTCAACATGCTGCGCTCGGGTGACCTGATCTGGCCCTATGTCGTCAACAACTACATGCGCGGCAAGGATCCCCTGCCCTTCGACCTGCTCTACTGGAACGCCGATTCGACCCGCATGGCGGCGGCCAACCATTCCTTCTACCTGCGCAACTGCTATCTCGAGAACAACCTCTCGCGCGGCACGATGGAGCTGGCGGGCCACACGGTCTCGCTCGGCGATGTCACCATCCCGGTCTACAATCTCGCCTCCCGGGAAGACCACATCGCGCCGGCGCTGTCCGTCTTCCTCGGCTCGAAATATTTCGGCGGCCCGGTCGAGTACGTGATGGCGGGATCGGGACATATAGCGGGCGTCGTCAATCCGCCCGCATCCAACAAGTACCAGTACTGGACCGGCGGCCCGCCGAAAGGCGACTTCGATCAGTGGATAGAAAGGGCCACGGACCATCCCGGATCCTGGTGGCCGCATTGGCAAAGCTGGATAGAGGCCAAGGACAACACCCGCGTACCTGCCCGCAAACCCGGCAAGCATATGAAAACCTTGGGCGATGCTCCCGGTACCTATGTCAAGGTGCGTGTGTAACGGACTGTAATGTGTGGTGAGTTGACGGCCCCCTAAAAGCGGGCGAAATGGTGTCGTCAACCATCAAGCAGCCGCAATTCGGCAATCGCTGCAAAAATACTTACAGGCTTGCTGATTTGACACAGGTCTCGTTTCCGGATCGGAGACAAAGGTCACCCTGACGCGGACATGCCAGTCAGCGACACGGATGTACCGACCGGACGTCGAGGGGGAATTTGACTTTGAAATCAGCAGGATGGAGCCTCGCAAAGGGAGAACGCCGCGCCATTGTGGCAGCGCTCTGCTCCGTGCTTCTGGCCTCCTGCACATCGGCTGGCGACCCGACGATGTCGGTTGGAATGCCGGGCTATAATGCTTCCGCATCGGACATCCACGCCGCCTCCACGGGCAAGCCCCCAGCCGCCACCGATTCGTCGTCGCAGGTGGCGACGGAGCAGACGACCGTGATGAGCGAAAGCGACGCGGCACTCCCCGAGACAGTTGCCTACGTACCCGTGGCCAAGCCCCAGGCCGCTTTCCCGCTTCCCACGCCGGCCGGCGCGGAAACGATCGCGGGACAGACGCCGCAGGCCCTGCAGCAGCCGGTACAGACGGCGCAGCAGACCGACGCGGTCGCCCAGAAGATCGCCGCCGCCGATGCCGCCGCGACGGCGCCGAAGCCGGCTGCGGCACCGGTGATGAACAATCCGGTCTATGTGACCGCCGGCGAGGCGCCGCAAGCCGAGGCTCCGAAGAAGAAAGGCTTCCTGGCCTCGATGTTCGGCGCCACCCCCGCTTCGGCGACGCCCGCGCCGCTGCTCAACCCACGATCGGGCGAACAGCCGACCGTGCAGGCCAAGCCCGCTCCGGCAAAGCCGATCATCACTTTGGCCTCGGCCGATTCCACGGCAAAGCCGATACAGTTGGCTTCGACCGGTGACGAAGCCGGTCACATCACCGGTAGCGATGCCTTGCCCGGCGTGCGCCAGACGGCCCTGTTCGAGATCAAGCGCAAATCCGGCCTCGACGACGAAAGCGACGTCGACCTCAACGAGGACGAAGGCTCGGGTGGCAGCTATCAGGTTGCGTCGGCCGCCGGCATGGCCCGCCTGGCGCCCAACGGTCTCCTGAAGCAGAATGAGAGCGTGGACGTCGCCTGCCTGAAGCCGTCCCTCGTGCGCGTGCTGAAGACGATCGAAGGCCACTACGGCCGCAAGATGATGGTGACCTCCGGCTATCGCGACCCGGCCCGCAACCGCCGCGCCAACGGCGCCAAGAATTCGCTGCACATGTATTGCGCCGCCGCCGACATCCAGGTGCCCGGCGTCTCCAAATGGGAGCTGGCGAACTACATCAGGACCATGCCAGGCCGCGGCGGCGTCGGCACTTATTGCCACACCGAATCGGTCCATGTCGACGTCGGCCCCGAGCGCGACTGGAACTGGCGCTGCCGCCGGCGCAGTGGCGGTGGCGACGGCTGACAGCGTCAATGGACCTGAGCCTGTTGGGCTCCGCCAATAGCGCTCCCGTGAACCTTCAAGATTGGCCGAAGCCGGCTCGACTTCGTCACTCCTGTGCGAAGCAGACGCGAAGCCTTGTCGCGACGGCCCGAGGACGACGAACGACTGACGTCACCGCAAATTGCCAGGCCCTGCCAACCCTCGCGAAATCGCTGATCTGGCGGGCCGGAAAAAAGTTGTCCAAGGCGGCACCTAACGGGTTGCCGGTTGCGCGCAACGTCAGTATAAGCCGCTTCGTCTGAGCGCGCCCATCGTCTAGCGGTTAGGACACCGCCCTTTCACGGCGGTAACAGGGGTTCGATTCCCCTTGGGCGTACCAGATCTTTCAAGCACTGAGCTCCGTTTTGAGACGATGCGTCGAATATCCGACGAATAACGCCAGTGAATTTGCTTGAACCGTTCGGCTGCTGACGGAGGAATACCGGCGCCGGCTTTCCATGGTATCCAGCCCTTGGTCGGCGGTCCTTCAGTCCGTGGTCGCGCACGCAGTGCCTCCAATTCGAACGTCTGGTAGTCGCGCTGATTATCCATGAAAGCCGCGCAAAGAGAGGTTGACGTTTGCGAGGGACCGTTCAGCGGACCGCCCGTTCATGCTTTGTTGGGACTATTTGCTCATCATCCCTGGCGGCAGAAGGGACCGGTGCCGATGGAACGACTATCTTTTGGACGAGTCTGCGGTATAACGACCGTCGTGCTGATCGCCATTTGGGGCGTGCAGAAAGCCGGCGATCATATATGGCCGAGGCATCCAGCCGCCGTCGTAAACTCGGCATTGGTGCCGGAATACGAACTGAGGCGTCAAAGAGACGAGGCATGGATAAAGCGTTACGCGCTTTGGCTGACCTAGCGCCGAACAGGAATTAACCTCCTATACACCTTCCGCCTTGCACGGCGGTGATCGCGGTGCTTTGGATATCCTCTCTGTCCGTTGGGAGGGTTGGGGGCGTGGATGCGATACAGCAGATCGCCGACCTGTTCGGCCTGAAGGCGGTCGCGATCGGCCTGCTGATCTTCATTCCGCTGGAACGGCTGTTTCCGTTGCGGCGGCTGCAACGGATTTTTCGCAAGGGCTTTTTCAACGACCTGTCCTACGCGGCCTTCAACGGCTTCGTCGTCAAC
>NZ_RZSJ01000400.1:0-5838 GCF_003998025.1 Mesorhizobium sp. M8A.F.Ca.ET.021.01.1.1 | reverse complement strand
GAATGAAGATCGCCAGCGACACCAGATAGGCGGTCAGCGCCAGTTTGAGCGCGATCGGGCTGGTATGGATGTCGATGGCGATCGCCGGCAGCGATGTCGCGATGACGGTCGAATCCATGTTTTCCATGAAAAGAGCGACCGCCAGTATGAGCGGAATGGTGCGGTTCACAAAAACGCGTCCGGGCTTGATTCCAGATGTTGCCGACCTTGCCGGCACGCAGGGCGGGTATCACGGCTGGACACCGATGTCGCATTAATTTGCTGTCACTTTTGTGCGATCGCAACCAGGGGTGGCGTTGCCGGGCTCGTCGTGATCCTGTTGTGCAACGCAATGATCGGCTTTTCATCCGTCCCGGGACGTGTTACCAGCCACCGCCAATCCTGAAAGGGAATAACGAGTCGGCGCTGCCCATTCCGGTCCAGCGCTTTTTCGCATTCAAAGGGCTGGCTATGGCAAAAATCATCGAAACGTCCACCGGCGCACTGGCGCTGACCTTTGACGACGTGCTTTTACAGCCCGGTCATTCCGAAGTGATGCCCGGCCAGACCGACATCCGCACCCGCATCGCCGGCGACATCGACCTCAACGTGCCTATCCTGTCGGCGGCGATGGACACGGTCACCGAGGCAAGGCTTGCCATCGCCATGGCGCAGGCCGGCGGCATCGGCGTCATCCACCGCAATTTCTCGCCCGCCGAACAGGCGGAGCAGGTGCGGCAGGTCAAGAAATTCGAATCCGGCATGGTGGTGAACCCGGTCACCATCGGTCCCGACGCCACGCTCGCCGACGCGCTGTCACTGATGCGCACCTACTCGATCTCGGGCATTCCGGTGGTCGAGAATGGCGGCGCCGGCGGCCACAAGACCGGCCGGCTGGTGGGCATCCTGACCAACCGCGACGTGCGCTTCGCTTCCGATCCTGCGCAAAAGGTCTACGAATTGATGACCCGGGAGAACCTGATCACGGTCAAGGAGAATGTCGACCAGGACGAGGCCAAGCGGCTCCTGCACCAGCACCGCATCGAGAAGCTGGTCGTGGTCGACAAGGCGGGCAATTGCGTTGGGCTGATCACCGTCAAGGACATCGAGAAGTCGCAGCTCAACCCGCATGCCACCAAGGATGCGCAGGGGCGACTGCGCGCCGCGGCCGCCACCAGCGTCGGCGATGACGGCTTCGAACGCGCCGAGCGTCTTATCGAGGCGGGCGTCGACCTTTTGGTGATCGACACCGCGCATGGCCACTCGCAGCGCGTGCTGGACGCGGTGACGCGGGCCAAGAAGCTTTCCAATTCCGTGCGCATCCTGGCCGGCAACGTCGCCACCGCCGAAGGCACGCAGGCGCTGATCGACGCCGGCGCCGACGCCGTCAAGGTCGGCATCGGTCCGGGCTCCATCTGCACCACCCGCATCGTGGCCGGGGTCGGCGTTCCCCAGCTTTCGGCCATCATGTCGGCGGTCGAGACGGCGCATAAATCCGGCGCCTCGGTAATCGCCGACGGCGGTATCAAATATTCCGGCGATCTCGCCAAGGCACTCGCCGCCGGCGCCAGCGCCGCCATGATCGGCTCGCTGCTTGCCGGGACCGACGAAAGTCCGGGCGAGGTGTATCTGCACCAGGGCCGCTCCTTCAAGGCCTATCGCGGCATGGGCTCGGTCGGCGCAATGGCGCGGGGCTCCGCCGATCGCTACTTCCAGGCCGAGGTGCGCGACACGCTGAAACTGGTGCCGGAAGGCATTGAAGGGCAGGTTCCCTACAAAGGACCTGTGTCTGGCGTGCTGCACCAGCTTGCAGGCGGGCTGAAAGCCGCTATGGGTTATGTTGGTGGCCGCGACCTTGCCGATTTCCGCGACCGCGCCACCTTTGTGCGCATATCCAACGCCGGACTTCGTGAGAGCCACGCCCATGACGTCACGATTACCCGCGAAAGCCCCAACTATCCCGGCGGAGCCTGATTCTTCCGGGCTTTGGCGCAACTTGGCCGCCATGGTGCTGCGCCTGTCGCGCCATGTCGGAGCGCTCTGCTTTCTCTCGGCAGCGGTTTTCATCGCCATGACCGGGATGGAGTTCTTCTATTTCCGCCAGTTGAGCGGGGGCTTGGCCTCGCTCGACATGCGCTATTTCGGATTCACGCCCGACGAAGGCATGGCCTGGCTGACGGCGCTTGGCCGGCGCGGCAGCGAGATCATCCTGGTCTGGCATTACCTGACCTTCGATCTTTTGTTTCCTGCGCTGTTGTCGCTGACGCTAGTCAGCCTGATCGTGGTAACTGGCCGGCGCTTGAAGGCTTTCCGCGTGCTGCCGGGGCAGATGCAGGCGATCTTCGCCTTGGTCCTGGTGCTGCCCTACACGCTCGCCGACTATGTCCAGAATATCGCCGTGGCGCGGCTTCTGTCCGATTTCCTCTATGCCAACCCGGACTCGCTGTCTTTCGCCTCGGCGCTGATCGTCACCAAATTCGCGCTTCTCGCCCTCCCGGTCATCGTCATTGCCGCTTTCTGGCTGGCGGGCCAAAGACGTCAGAATTGAAGCCGAAAAGGGCAGGGGCCACTTCATGAACCAGACCACCATCTTCTGGCCGGTCCTGGCGCATGTGCTGCTGATCTACATCGTCTACTGCGTCCTCGGCCGTCGCCGAGACGGTGCGGTCAAGTCAGGCGAAGCCAAGACCGGCCAATACAAAGTGCGTTCGACCGAGCCGGCGTCCAGCGTCACGGTCGCCGCCAATCTCAACAACCAGTTCGAATTGCCGGTTCTTTTCTACGTGCTGTGCCTGGCGCTGCACGTCACCAACGGCGTCAATTACCTGACCCTGGCGCTGATGTGGATCTTTGTCGCCTCGCGCTACTTCCACGCCTGGGTTCACCTGACCAGCAACGAACTGCGCCTGCGCAGGCGGTCTTTCTTTCTCGGTGCGGTCATTATCCTGTTGGGCTGGATCTGGTTCGCTCTTCACCTGCTCCAGGTGGTTTGAGCAGAAGCGGCGTTGGCGCTCTTCTCCCGAGGCGGAAGAAGAGAGGCCGATTTCTACAGATCGAACACGGCTATCTTGCGCTTGTCGAACTTGATGCCGATCTCACCGCGCACCAGCTTCAGCGCCTGTTCGCCGAACACGGCGCGCCGCCATCCCTGCAGTGCCGGCACATCGGCGTCCTCGCCCTCGGCCGCGATACGGTCGATATCGTCGCTGGAGGCGAGCACCTTCGAGGCGACGCCCTGTTTTTCGGCGACGATCCTGAGCAGCACTTTCAAGAGTTCCGCGGCCGCATTCGAGCCTTCGGGCGGCTGGAAGTTTTTCGGCAGTTTCGGCATCTGCTCCTTGGGCAAGGCGAGCGCCGTGTTGACCGCGCCGAGCAGTGCGGTCGCCGTCGAGGAGCGTTCCCAGCCCTTTGGCGTGGTACGGAGTTTGGCCAGGGCCGCCGCATCGCGCGGCCCTTGTTGCGCGATCTCGTAGATCGCGTCGTCCTTGAGCACGCGGCCGCGCGGCACGTCGCGCTCGCGCGCCTCGCGTTCGCGCCATGCCGCCACGGTCTGCACGATCGCCAGCTCCTGTGGTTTGCGCAGTCGCATCTTCAGCCGCTTCCAGGCATCCTCGGGGTGCGGATCGTAGGTCTCGCGCGAGGTCAGGACGTCCATCTCCTCATTCAGCCAGTGAGCGCGGTTTTCCCGCGCCAGCTCGGCGTTGAGGTGCTGATAGACCTCGATCAGATGGGTAACGTCGGCCAGCGCATAGTCGAGCTGCTTGTCGGACAGCGGCCGATGGCGCCAGTCGGTGAAGCGCGACGACTTGTCGAGCCGCGCCCCGGTGATGCGCTGCACGAGTTGATCGTAGGAAACGCTGTCTCCGAAGCCGCAGACCATCGCCGCCACCTGGGTGTCGAACACCGGGTGCGGAACGAGATCGCCGAGATGGACGATGATTTCGATGTCTTGCCGGGCGGCGTGGAAGACTTTGACCACCGCCTCGTTGGCCATCAACTTGAAGAACGGAGCCAGGTCGATGTCTGATGACAGCGGATCGATCAGCGCCGTCACGCCGGGCGCGGCCATCTGGATCAGGCACAGGATTGGCCAGAAGGTCGTTTCGCGGATGAATTCGGTGTCGACGGTGACGAAATCCGACTTTTCGAAAGCGGCGAGAACGGTCTCGAGTTCTTTCTGGGTGGTGATGACGTGCATCAAATCGCTTTTGGCAGGAGTAGGGTCTTCCTAGATTTCAGCCGGGAAGGCTTTCGTCAAGCTGTGCTGCCACCGTCACGGCCCTTCCGGACTGTCTGGATCACTATTTCTCCTGGCCAGACGCGCGAAAATGGTCGAGGTGCGCAACAGCGCGGTGAAGCGGCTGCGCTTGCCGGCCGGCACGCCGGACCGGGCCTGCATGCGGTAGAGGATAACGGCGATGAACACCGCGTAGACCACGGCACTGAAGACAAACAGCGCGCTTGGCCCGAAATACTGCATCGCCGTCGAGGCCGCGAAAGGGCCGCCAATAGCGCCGAAGGAATAGAACAGCATCAGGGCTGCATTGATCAGCACGAACTCGCCGGCATCCGCGCGATCATTGGAATGCGCCGCCGACAGTGAATAGAGCGGCATGGCGAAACAGCCGAAGATGAAGACGGCGATGAAGTTGAGCAGCGGATTGCTGCCGGCAATGAACACCAGCGCCAGTGCCGAAAGCATCGCGCAGCAAGTCGTCATCAGCAGCACCCGCCGCCGGTCCCAGCGGTCGGAGAGATAACCGAGTGGATACTGGATGATCGCGCCGCCGAAAATGCCGACGCTGACGAAAGTGACGACGTCGGCGACCGACATGCCGATCTGCTCGGCATAGACCGGCGACAAGGTGCGAAACGCGCTGTTGGTGACGCCGACGGCGATGCAGCCGAAGCAGCCAAGCGGCGAAATCCGCCAGACGCGTGCCAGATCGAGCTTGACCTCTTCCGGCGGCGTCGGGTTGGAACGGTCGCCAAGCGAGACCGGCACCAGCGACAGCGTGATCATGATCGACATGATGGCGAAGATGCTGAAGCCGCCGGCACCGAAGACCGGAATCAGGAACTGGGCTGATGTCACCGATCCGGTATCGACCATCCGGTAGATGGCCAGCACACGGGCGCGGTCGCGGTTGGTGACGCCTGAATTCAGCCAGCTTTCGACGATGGTGAACAATCCGGCGAAACAGAAGCCGCCGGCAAAGCGCACCGCGCACCACATCACCGGGTCGAGGACCAGTACCAGGAGCAAGGTGCCGACAGAGGCGATCGCCGCCAGCGCCGAGAACGCCCTGATATGGCCGACCGCCTTCATGATGCGGGTGATGGCCAGGCAGCCGAGCAGGAAACCGGCGAAATAGAAGGTGCCCATAAGACCGATGTCGGACGCCGAAAACCCTTCCTGCGCGCCGCGCAGCGCGATCAGCGTGCTCTGCAGCCCATTGCCGCCGAGCAGGATGCCTGCGGCGAGAAGGAGCGGAATCAACGGGCGGATGGAGGACATGAAGCGGCGATCACGTATCGGTGATCCCTTCTTGAACCAAAGCGACCGTCAATGCCAGCGGACAATCCTTAGTTCTTGCGGGGCGACTCCCTTGGGCAGGCCGCGCCAGCCGTCCGGCGAACGGGTAGGCGAGCCGCCTATGCCTCGTTGGCCCGCGCCAATGCCTCCTCCCTCGTCCCGTTGGGGCCTGCGCTTGCGGAGGTGGCGGAAGAAGATGGCCTGGTGCCAAGCGAGCCGACGGTCAGCAGGCTGAGTATGATGAATGGGATGCCGATGCCGAAGGCCGAGCGTATGCCCCAATGGTCCGAGACGAAGCCAAGCAGTGGCGGGCCGAGGAGGAA